>CALLYA010000048.1 GCA_937875495.1 uncultured Verrucomicrobiota bacterium | reverse complement strand
CGTCGTCCGAGTTGAACCCGAACATGTGCCATCCAGCCGTCAGCTCGATGAACCCTGTGACCTCAATGGCGAAGTGATTGTCGTCGACGTCCGGCTGTAGCGTTGGATAGGGAACCCCGCTCTCGAAGTTGCCCTGCCCGCCCGAGCTCCAGAAGTCGAGGAACGGCTGGACGCTGAAGTTTTCACTCGTGATCGGACGCAGACCCGCGAGCAATTCCTCGCACTGCGCAAGGTTGCCCACACCACCGGGATGCTTGACGAACCGGACATTGAACCCGGGATCCAAGCAGCTTCCCGCCGACGCCGCCATCTCAATCTGATACGCGCTCGGCAGGAAGGCCGCACCGGCCTCGCCCGGAGCGTTCTGGAACACCTTCACCGTCGCAGCAGCGCTGTTGACCAAGGCCGCACCGGTATCGGTCCATTGGACGAACTCGAAGTTGTTGCCGCCTCCGCGCTCGTACCAGGTCACCTCAATAGGATACAACCCCGGCTCCTCAATGATGACAAAGACAGGGACATCACTGTCACCCTTGTTGCCGGCCGTCATGACCTGCTGGGACCCGATGCCCGCCTCGAAGCCGTCGTCCGAGTTGACGAACATCGCGTACATACCGGCAGCTGGGAATTCAGCATATCCCCTGACACGAATGGCCTGGTCGTCAGCATCGCCACCCGGCAGGGCAATGTCCCCCGGTTGATTGCCGACATCGGCAGCGGTGCCGTTCCAATTGACGACCTGGACCACGCCCTCTTCCATGATCGTGAAAACTTCGGCAGGAACGTGCTCCCCATAGATCATCGCGGCATCGATATGACTGTTGAGGTCGAACGGTACATCCTCCCGCAGCAGGCGGTAGTCGTATAGGAAACCGGGATTGGTCCCTTGACCGACCTCACCGACCTTCTCCGCCGGATCCGCGGTGGCGATGTTGAGTGCGTCGTAGTTGGTCGGCGGAATCGTCCCGCCAGGGACATCCGTGTACACCTTCACCTGGGTGCCGTCGTTGATCAGAGTCTGATAGCTGCCGCAGCCGTCGGTCTGGAAGATCGAAAGGTAGGAGTAGTACCCCTGCTCCGCCAGGTCGATCTGGATCGGATAGATGCCCGCCTCCGGCACATTGATCTTGTAGACCGTCGGATTGCCGGGATCAACGACCTGCGCGATCCTCTGGCCACCGATGAACGTGGTGAAGTTGTCGTCGTGACAGATCCCGAGATAATAGACTCCGGCCACCGGGAACTCGATGTAACCGGTCGCCCTGACCCCGAAGTTGTCGATCTGTGCCTCCGCAGGCGGGTCCAGCGGCATGAACTCCAATCCAGGATAGCCGACCTCGTCGTTGAACATGTCCGCGTTGGCGGCATTGACGCCGCTGGCATAGTTCACCAGCAACGTGGTCTCCGAACCGGTCGGAGGCGTGTTGTCCAGGACCCAATGCGTCTTGTAGACGCGCAGATTGTTGTCGAAGGACGCAAACGTCTGCCCCGACTCCTCGTTCAGCTTGACCGTGAAGACGTTCCAGCCCATCTGCGTAGCCGCGCCGACCTCGGCGACCTTGCCGGCGGGATCCACCTCGGGCGGTGCAGGGAAGGGAGGGATATCAGGATGGTACTGCGGCTCGCCGAGATTGGGATCCAGTTGGATCACCAGGTTGTCGACCTCCTGTAAGGCCGTCGAACCACCGGTCGAACCCGCGAACCCCACGTAGGCCTCCTGCGGACAGTCCTCGTTGTGGAATGCCCAAGGCCCGATCTCGCCTTGCAATACCGTATCCCGCGGGAAATCGAACTCGGGATAGACATCGTCCACGACCTCCATGTCCACCTTGATGAACCCGTTGTCGTACTCGATCCAGACATGAACCACGATCGTGGAGCCCAGATCGTACGGCGCCAGGAAGTCCGGGACATTCGGGTAGACCGCGAGGTTCTCGTCGGCATCCTCCGTGATAATGGAATAGACCGCATCCGCGGTGACCTTATAGCGAGCAACGTCCACACCCACCTGGCGGGCCGCCGGATTGGCCAACGTGTTCCCCTCCACAGGATCACCAACCATGATCTGATATTCTGTTTGCTCAACGAGATCGTCCGGATCCTGATCGCCGTTGTCGTAAATGTCGAACTCGACCGCGAAACCGCCGAGCCCCGACCAGCCCATGCCGCCACCGGTCGCACCCGGCCCCGAGGGGATATTCGGGATGACCATGACGCAGGATCCGTCCGCGGGCGTCGCCGTCGTGCCCGGGGAGACCAGCAGGTCGAATTCAATCAACAGCTTGTTGTTCTGAATATCGACCGGGTTCTCGTAGAAGATGACCCCGACCACCCCATCCGTGCTGGGCTCTACCTCCGGGTTGGTCAAAGCCATTGTCTGACCACTGAAGTAATTCCCGTACAAGTTTGCTCGAGTGTCCGAAATCCCGGGAACGAAATTCGTCGTCCCTCCGAGAGATACCCAGCCGGTTGGAACCTCACCGGGCAATCCGCCCTCGAAGTCCTCATTGACGACCGTGGTCACACCATGGACCGGCATAATCGCCAACATCGCCAATAGCCCCAGACAGACGCCTGCGGCTTTAAACAAGTGAACCATTTCTTTCTCCTGACGTTATAATACCAAATCTAAGAGGTGAATCTCTCACCCCCTATTCAGAAGAAACGTCATCAAGAGACCTCGCCCCATCCGCTCCACCCAAAAAGCAAACCACCAACAGGGGCCAAGGATACGAGCGAGATAAGCGAGCAATCACAGTTCGGATCAATCCAGGACAAGCCGGGCGCCGTTTACATGGCCTCAAGCAAATCGACACCCTGCCCCGGGAGGCTTTGGTTTGGTTCCCCCACAGCGTTGGGGGCATCCGCACCGTATCGTTTGAAGCTGACCGCTCTCGCCCCCGCCTGCATCCCTCTTGATTCCCGAAGGCCCTCCAGGGATGTCGGCGGTTTGAGGATCTCTGATTCGTTCCTTCCAGATTCGGAATCCCAGACCCCACCGGGACCCCAACCAATAGCTCCAGCTTACCAGGGTCAAGAAGGGGCTCAAGGAAAAAACCAAAAAAAGCGTCCGACCCTATCCACACCGCTCCGGTGGGGAGGACTCGCGCAGAGGCGCAGAGGGGAGAATAGGGAGGACAGGGAATGCTACAACTGCCTTGGTCAGCAGAAAACGGATTCCCCAAAAAGGCATGGACCAGGGCACGGGGCCTACCCACCCCCATGGCCAGGTCGAAAACGCCACCGCGCCTCTGCGCCTCTGCGCGAGGCCTCCGGGTCCGGTTGGGAAAGCGGCTACCTTTCCAGACGACCTCTAGTTGAAACGAACGGGGTGGCAATCCCTTGCCAGGCCTGCGCATAAAAAAGCCAGAGGCCAGTTTAACAACTGACCTCTGACCTCTGATTTCCGATCCCTAGCCTAAGGCCTGGCAGGCCCTAGGCCGGACCAGTCGGAGCCTAACTCCCCGGTACCACCCGGATGAAGCCCGCGGCACCATCCGCCGGGATCGTCGCAGTGGTGTCGTTGGTCGGAGCACCGATGTTGCTCCAGGCACCCCCGATGGTATCGGCGACCTGCACCTGGTACGGAGCAGTTCCACCCTCCCATGTCACCACAACATTACCGCCTTGGACCTCAATGGAGGTAATTACGGGAGCCTCACCACCACCGCCGCCTTCGACTGCGACGCATACCGCGGGAGCGCCGTTCGCAGTGTCGTTTACCAACACGAAGGTAGCGTCCGGATTGATGTAGTACAGCTCTCCGGCCGCACCACCCTCGCCTTCCCAATGCGCGACGCGAAGTTCATAGATCCCCGTCTGCGGGATGTAGACCGAGCCGTTGGTGTCGGCAACGCCGCGGCCGTCGACGAACTCGCAAACGCGATGTCCGCCGATGTCCAGGCCGAAACCGTCGTCCGAGTTGAACCCGAACATGTGCCATCCAGCCGTCAGCTCGATGAACCCGGTGACCTCAATGGCGAAGTGGTTGTCGTCGACATCCGGCTGCAGCGTCGGATAGGGAACCCCGCTCTCGAAGTTGCCCTGCCCGCCCGAACTCCAGAAGTCGAGGAGCGGCTGAACGCTGAGGTTCTCGCTCGTGATCGGACGAAGGCCCGCAAGCAACTCCTCGCACTGCGTCAGGTTGCCCACACCGCCGGGATGCTTGACAAACCGGACGTTGAACCCGGGATCCAAGCAGCTCCCCGCCGGAGCGGCCATCTCAATCTGATACGCGCTCGGCAGGAAGACCGCACCACCCTCGCCCGGCGCGTTCTGATACACCTTCACCGTCGAAGCAGCGCTGTTGACCAAGGCCGCACCAGTATCGGTCCACTGGACGAACTCGAAGTTGTTGCCACCTCCGCGCTCGTACCAGGTCACCTCAAGCGGATACAACCCCGGCTCCTCAATGATGACGAAGGCAGGGACATCACTCGCACCCTTGTTACCGGCCGTCATGAGCTGCTGGGACCCGATTCCCGCCTCGAACCCATCGTCCGAGTTCACGAACAACGCGTACATGCCCGCTGTCGGGAACTCCGCGAAGCCCTGAACACGTATCACCTGGTCATCGCCATCCCCACCCGGCAGGGCCACGTCGCCCGGTTGATTGCCGGCAGTGACCGCAGTGCCGTTCCAGTTGACGACCTGGACCACGCCGTCCTCCATGATGTCAAATGCCTCGGCAGGCACATGCTCCCCGAAGAGCATCGCAGCATCGACATGACTGTTGATGTCGAACGGTACGTCGGTCCGCAGCAAGCGATAGTCGTACAGGAATCCAGGATTGGTCCCCTGTCCGACCTCACCGACCTTCTCGGCCGGATCCGCCGTGGCGATGTTGAGAGCATCGTAGTTCGTCGGCGGAATCGTCCCGCCCGGAACCTCGGTGTACACCTTCACCTGAGTGCCATCGTTGATCAGGGTAAAGGCACCGCCGCAACCGTCCGTCTGAAAGACCGAGAAGTAGGAGTAATACCCCTGCTCCGCCAGGTCGATCTGGATCGGATAGATGCCGGCCTCAGGCACATCCACCTTGTACAAAGTCGGATTGCCCGTGCCAAGCGCTTCCGCGATCCGCTGGCCACCGATGAACGTGGTGAAGTTATCGTCGTGACAGGTCCCGAGGTAATACACGCCGGGCACCGGGAACTCGATGTAGCCGGTGGCTCGAACCCCGAAGTTGTCGATCTGTGCCTCCACAGGCGGATCCAGCGGCATGAACTCCAACCCAGGATAGCCGACCTCATCTGTGAACAGATTCGCGTTGGCGGCATTGACGCCGCTGGCATAGTTCACCAGCAGCGTGGTCTCCGAACCGGTCGGAGGCGTGTTGTCCAACACCCAGTGCGTCTTGTAGAGGCGCTGGAAGGTGTCGAAAGACGCAAAGGTCTGACCCGACTCCTCGTTCAATTTGACCGTGAAGACGTTCCAGCCCATCTGTGTGGCCGCGCCGACCTCGGCGACCTTACCGGCGGGATCCACCTCGGGCGGTGCCGGGAAGGGCGGGATATCAGGATGATATTGCGGTTCGCCGAGATTGGGATCGAGCTGGATCACCAGGTTGTCGACCTCCTGCAATGCATTCGATCCGCCCGTCGAGCCCGCAAACCCAACATACGCCTCCTCCGGACAGTCCTCATTGTGGAATGCCCAAGGACCAATCGAGCCCTCGAGCACGGTATCCCGCGGGAAATCGAACTCGGGATAGACGTCGTCCACGACTTCCATGTCCACCTTGATGAACCCGTTGTCGTACTCGATCCAGACATGAACCACGATCGTGGAGCCCAGATCATACGGCGCCAAGAAGTCCGGGACGTTCGGGTAGACCGCCAGGTTCTCTTCGGCATCCTCCGTAATAATGGAATAGACCGCATCCGCATTCACCTGATAGCGGGCAACGTCTACACCCACCTGGCGGGCTGCCGGGTTGGCCAACGTGTTCCCTTCCACAGGCTCACCGACCATGATTTGATATTCGGTCTGACCGACAAGGTCGTCCGGATCCGGATCGCCGTTGTCGTAGATGTCAAACTCGACCGCGAATCCGCCGAGTCCCGACCAGCCCATGCCGCCCCCGGTCGCACCCGTGGCAGTCGGGATCTTCGGGATGACCATGACGCAGGAACCGTCCGCAGGCGTCGCGGTCGTGCCCGGGGAGACCAACAGGTCGAATTCAATCAACAGCTTGTTGTTCTCTATATCGACCGGATTCTCGTAGAAGATGACTCCGACCACCCCATCGGTGCTTGGTTCAACCTCCGGATTGGTCAATGCCATCGTCTGACCGCTGAAATAATTCCCGTACACGTTGGCTCGGGTGTCGGAAATCCCGGGTGCGAAATTCGCAGTACCACCAAGGGATACCCAGCCGGTGGGGACCTCACCGGGCAACCCGCCCTCGAAGTCCTCGTTGATAACCGTGGTCACCCCCATGGCCGGCCCGATCGCCGATACGGCCCAAAGCCCCAGGAATACGCCTAAAGCCCTCAAGGATTTTTCCATTTGTCTCTCTCCTGACGTTCTGATTACACCAGTTCTTCGGAGGTGTATCTTCCACCTCCATCCGTCCTGGGTGTCGAATCAGGAGACCGCTCGCCGTTTGCCCTGCTCCTTTTCGAGTGCTTGATGCCGTTCATGCCGGAGCTCAACAAGAATGAGGGGCGCTCACAGTTCGGAGTTTTCGGGATAAGCCGTTTGTCGCTCACTTTGCCCTCAGTAATACGACATCTTGTCCCTGGAGGCATCGGCCCGACCGCTCCTCAGCGTCAGGAGCGACTGGACCCTTGCGTTTGGAGTTGACCGCCCTTGATTCCC
>CALLYA010000047.1 GCA_937875495.1 uncultured Verrucomicrobiota bacterium | reverse complement strand
CGTGTACGTGTACCGCTTCGCTGTGTACGTGTACGTTTCTGGGCCGAGCTAGAGGTCGTCCGAAAAGGCTTTCCCAACCTGCCCTCCCCATTCCCATCCGGAGAGCCTCGCGAAGAGGCGCAGAGGCGCGGTGGCGTTTTCGACGAATCCTCTGCGCCCTCTGCGATCTCTGCGGGAGACTTCCCCATCCGCCCCCAGCGACCTTGCGTTCTGACCCAATGGGGTTTTCGGACGGGCTCTAGATTGCCCGTCCCGGCCAGGTGAGCGGCAGGCAAAGCCGTTCTCCTACCCCTTTCGCAGTATCTCTTCGGCCCAGCGGGGCTTAAGCAAGGGTCGTGTTGAATGCCTCCCGAATGCTATCCAACAAATCGATGGCTGTCATCGCATACTCGCTCTCCCTGTACCCGGCATAGTCCCCCGCCAATCCATGCAGGAAGACCGCCGCCTTCGCGGCGTCAAAGACCTCCAACCCCTGGGCGATCAAGCCACCGATCATGCCCGAAAGGACGTCGCCGGTCCCACCACTTGCCATGCCCGGATTTCCTGTGGCATTGACCCAGATCGCCTCGGACGGACTGGTCACCACCGTGCCTGCACCCTTCAGGACCAGCGTCCCCTTCCAATCCTCCTTCATCTTGGCCGCGATCGCCCAACGATCTTGCATCACCACCTTGGTCGTACAACCCATCAGCCGTGCCATCTCTCCCGGATGCGGCGTGATCACCACCTCCCCGGGAATCGACTCCAGAAGCGCACGATCCTCCGCAACCAGGTTCAGGGCATCCGCATCCAGCACAACAGGACACTCGATCTTGGGCAGGAGCTTGGCCAGCCAGGAGGCGACCTCGGGGTCCGTGGTCAATCCCGGGCCGATCACACAGACATTACACCGGCGCAGGAGGTCCTCCACCTGACCGAGATTCGCGTCGTTCATCCGGCCGCTGCCGCCGTCCGGAAGGGCATGAACCATCAACTCGGGCCGCATGGATGCGGCCGCATGATAGACCGAGGCAGGCACCCCCACACTGACCAAACCCGCACCCGAGCGTAAGGCCCCGACACCGGCCATGACCGGGGCGCCGGCAAAGCCCATGGCACCGCCCAGGACCAAGACATGGCCGTACGAACCCTTGTGCGAAATGTTCCAACGCTTTGGCAGGATCTCCCGAATCTCCTCCCTGACGATCATCTCGGCGGGCGCTTCCAAGTCCTCCACATAGTAAAAGGGAATCCCGATATCGGCGACATCGATGTGGGAGGAATAATCGAGTCCGCGATTCTTCACCAGGCCGACCTTCGGCAGACCCATAGTGACCACCTGCGTGGCCATCACGGATACGCCGAAGGGGACCCCCTCGTTGCCGTTGAGACCGGAGGGGATATCAATCGAAAGCACGAGCTTCCGACTCTCGTTGACCACATTGATGATATCGGCCAGCCGCCCGCGCACAGTCCCCTTGGTGCCTGTGCCCAGAATACCGTCGACGACCAGAGTCGAAGACTTCAGCGCAGCCTCGAGCGTGCTCAGACTCTTCATGCCGGCCTGGTATATGATGTTGGGTTGCATCTCCTGCATCTTGCGGTAGGCGATCCGGGCATCGCCTCGCAGCTCCGACTCTTCGGCCAACATCACCAGGGTCACCGCGTCATGCCCCCGGTCCAATAATTCGTGAACCGCAACAAACGCATCTCCGGCATTATTCCCCTTGCCGGCGAGCACCAAAATGGGGCGGTTTTCCGCAAGGACCCACTCAAAATGCCCCTCTAAGGAATGAACGACCATCTGCCCGGCTCGCCGCATCAGCTCCAATCCCGGAACCTCCGCTTCGGTAATGGTCAGTCGATCCAATTCCCGCATTTGCTCGGTTGTAACCAGTTTCATGCATCATCCTCCGGGGCCGGTCACGGCTCCCCCGTTTCCAATAAAAAAACCACTTGTGCCGCTGCGATTTGCGCCGTGTGCGTCAGGCTTAGATCCATCTGTACGACCCCTTGGCCCTGAGCAACGGCGACGGCATTGCCGTGCAGACAGAGCCTCGGGCGACCACTTTCGCCTCGATCGACTTCGATCTCCAGCCAACCAACCGCCTCACCGATCCCGGTTCCCAATGCCTTGGCCACGGCCTCCTTCGCCGCAAATCGCGCGGCATAATGAATCGCAGGTTCTGCCATTCGGGCACAATAATCGATCTCCGAAGGCAAAAAGACCCGCTTGAGAAACGCCTCCCCCAAGCGCTCGATCGTCTGCGAAAGCCTTGGGACATCGACCAAATCGATGCCTGTGCGCACCTGAATCACGCCTTGGCTCCGTAGGTACCCATGGGAGCTAGAATCTCCTCCAATGCTGGACCCAACCCGATCATGACCGCCCGCCCGATGATGCTGTGGCCGATATTGAGCGTGTGCAGCCAAGGGACCGTCAGGATCCCCGCCAGGTTCCACCGGTCCAGCCCATGCCCGGCATTGATCTGCAGACCGATGGAATGCCCATACTCAGCGGCTGTTCGAATCCTCTCCAACAATTGAGCCACAGAGCCCTCGGCGGCGGCGTTTGCGTAAGCACCGGTGTGCAGTTCCACTACCGGAGCGCCGATCTCCCTGGACGCATCCAGCTGGCGTGGATCGGGTTCGATGAACATGCTGACCCGAATACCTGCCGCTGTCAGACGCTCGACCGTCCGCGCAAGCTCCGAACGATGACCCGCCACGTCCAATCCGCCTTCGGTCGTCAGCTCCTGTCGGTTCTCCGGGACCATGCAGACCTCGTCCGGTCGAACATCCAGCGCGATCTCCACGATCTCGGGGTGGTTCGCCATCTCTAAATTCAGACATCGCACGAATTTCCGCAGTCCGTAAACATCGCGATCCTGAATGTGACGACGGTCCTTCCGCAAATGAACCGTGATCCCGGATACTCCGTTCGCTTCGGCAATCCTGGCTGCCTCAAGGGGATCCGGTTGTGATCCACCCCGCGCCTGGCGCAAAGTCGCGACGTGATCAATGTTCAGACCCAATAATAATGTGCTCATCTCCCCTCATTCCTCCCAACCCAATCCACTAGATCCGATTTGTGCCAAGCCGCGAGCCGGCCGCGGCCACGGAAACAGTTGGACCTGCACGCAGTACACAGCTCGCCGAATGGGATAGCGACGGGTTGCGCTCCGTGGGCATCACCACGCTGTTAACCTATTTCATGATCCGGGCGTCTGCCAGTAGGCACTGACCTCCCGGCTTCCCCGTCAGTGACATATTGGGAGAGCCTCGCGCAGAGGCGCAAAGGCGCGGTGGCGTTTTCGACCTGCCTATCGGAATGGGGCGTTTCCATGCTAGTGCCCGTCCGAAAAGGCGCGATCCTTCAGGCGTCGCCTCCAGGCAATGGTTGAGGATCAGTCCGATCAGTCCGATCAGTCCGATTCATGGTCGAAATCGAAATCGGAATCGGGATCGATTCCTGTTCTGGTTGGCACCTGGCCCTTTTGTACCGCTCAAACTTAGCTGCCGAGTTGTGTCG
>CALLYA010000046.1 GCA_937875495.1 uncultured Verrucomicrobiota bacterium | reverse complement strand
GGTATCGGTATCGGTATCGGTATCGGTATCGATCGCCGGATGGGGAGGCCTCGCGCAGAGGCGCAGAGGCGCAGAGGGTGGGGAAAGGGAGGACAGTGAATGCTGAAACGTCGAATCAGCTTTCTGCAACTGACATGGTCCGCCGAAAACGGTTGATCTAAAAAAATCTCCCAACAGGTAGGGATCGGGGCATGGACCCTACCCACCCCATAACCAGGACGCAAACCCCACCGCGCCTCTGCGCCTCTGCGCGAGAACCTCCGGATCCGGAGGGTGCTGGGATGGTCAGGTTGAGAAAGCGGCTACCCTTTCGGGCGACTGCTTCCTGCGGTCTCCAGCGGTGGCAAGGGACCACCGCTGGAGATCCGATCTTGCTTGCCTATTCTACGTCCTCTTCCAAAATCTCCTCCTCTTCCCACACTTCCATTTCCGATTCAGAGAGGGTGGTGAATGCTTCGATGAGTGGGTTGATCGGGTAGCGCAGGCCGAAGGTGGCGGTGCGATCACGGCAGGCGCCGTACATCGAGATGACGACATTCTCGAGGATCTTTTGGACCTGTCCGATTTGCTCCATGGGCAATTCCTCCGCGGGCATCATATCCATGAAGAGTCCCATGTATGCGTCGAGCGGAAGGTGATAGAGGAACGCGGGTGCATCGGGGCTGAAGTCGAGTGTCTGGGCGATGTCGGGGCCTGGACCACTAGGATGGGCGAGTTGTGCCAAGGTCCCGGCCTTATCGGTTCCGGAGGCGAAGAGGATACGATCCTCCAGGAAGGCGATGTGAGCATCGGAGAAGATGTTGGACATCGATGACATCGCGGCGATGGCCCCCGCGGCCTCTTCCTCGGAGAGGGAGGGATCCTTGGCGAATTCCGCCTTGAGGATCTCGGTCATATCCATTTTGAATCCATCCACCGGTGCGCCATCGAGGGTGGCCACGTCGGATGTGTAAAAGGGAGCTAGGCCCTCGGGCATGTCCGTGCCGACCAGCGACATCATGACCTGCATGAGCGAGCCTTGGGTCTTGGCGTCGTAGATGGCCTTGACGAACTCGCGTGCCTTGACGGCATCGGTGACACCGATGGTGGAGACCATGCCCGCGGCTTTCCCGTTCTCCATGACCATGCCGCCGACCACCTGGCCGGTGTTGATACGGTCCCAATCGGAGAGGAGCTCGACGTATTTGGTGATCTCGGCACCGATTTCAGGCTCCAGGCCGGGCACAATCATGTCGGCGAAGAACTTCGTGATCCCTGCGATCGGCGGCATATATCCGGCATAGACGATGCTCGTATTGGCCGGCAGGGTTTTGATGATATTGGGATTGATGCTGCGCACGCTGGAAAACCATTTTCCGAGGTCGGAATCCGCGGTCGCCTTGGCACCGAAGAAGAGATCGAAATTGGCGTTTTGGAGGGCGGCACCGATTTGAATGTCTTCGATCTGCTCAACCCCCTTGATGACGAGGTCGAGCATGTTCATTTCGGGGGAGGGCCCGGTCTTGTCGTTGGCCGCCTCAAGCTGTCCGGATGCGATCGCGAGTTGGAGCGGGGCAAGCAGCATGCCCTTGAGCGATTCCATCTGCCCCCCGATCAGCACGGAGCCGGGGACGATGCGTTCTTTGGGCAGGACCGTACTGTTCTCGGAAAACGCGCTGGCGATGGCCTTGCTGGGGCTGACCAGGACCTGTTGTCCGTTGAGTGCGGTGAACCAGGTCTTGGTCGTTTCGATCTGGTAATCGGCCTGGGAGGGGTTCTCGCCACGGGCCATGGCGGCCATGTGACCCTCATGATCGAAGCTCGTGGTGATCTCGGTGAACTGTCGAACGGCATCCGAGCTGGTCGTGCCCTGTTCGGTCATCTGGGTGCCGAAGACCTTTCCAAAATTCTGGAAATAGGCATCCGGCGAAGTCGTGTTCAGGACGAACGACAAATCGAATTCGCCGGTCTCGGGGTTGAGCCCGAACAGAAAGGTCATCGGCTGCTCCATATCGATGCCTTGGAGGCCGGGCGTCTTAAACAGGTTCCCGCCGAGGAGGGGGAGCATACCGCTGACGCTTTGGCCGAGCTGGGTGCCGATGGCATCGGCCTCTTCCACCAGTTGAAGCGGGTTGTCGAGGTGAATATAGCCCATGATGCCAGGCTGCTGTGTCAGTTCCTGAGCTCGAGTGAATGGGCTGAAGAGCAATATCGCGGCCAGAATGCAACCGGCTTGGGCTGCTGCGGCGCGTGGCTTAAGGTGAAGCAGGCTGTCTCGTAGGAGCATGGGAACCTCTATTCTTGTTGATTGAAAACGAGGGGGTACCCAAGGGTACCGACTTCGCGGTTGTTTACAAGCGGTCAGCGTTGGGTTTGTCGAATCGGGCGGGGATTGCCTGGATTTCTGGGTTAAAGAGGACGACACGGTTGCGGCCTGCGGACTTGGCAGCTTTCAGGGCTATGACGGCGGATTGGAACAGGTCTTCGACGCCTTTGGCATGGGTGGGAGCGGTTGCGACCCCTGCGGAGGCGGTCAGCTTGAGCATATGGGTGCCGACTGGATGTGCTGCTTTCCGAATGGCCACGAGCAGACGTTCAGCGATGTTGCGCGCAGGCTCCGATGGAGCCGCCACCAGGATGGCGAACTGCTGGCCCGCGGTACGACCGATGGGATCGGTCTTGCGAACATTGCCCCGAATGGTCTTGATGCAGAGTTGAATGAGTTGATCGCCGACCTGTCTGCCATACAGATCATTGACCCGGGCCAGGTGATCCATGTCCAACAGGATTAAACTGATCGGACTGCCGTCGAGTTGCGGCGATTTCTGGAAGGCCTGCCGGATCTGCGACCGGAAGGCGTCGATTCCGGGAAGCGCCTCGTTCGATTCGTTCGCCGGCAGGCTTGCGGCACGGGTGCGCTGGCGACCGAGAATCAAAGCCGTCGCGGTGAGTCCGCAGAGGGCAATGACGGCGAAGATGACAATGAGGAGGTTGGGATTCACGACAGGGGTGCTCGGCAGTTGTGAGATGATTGGATTCAGTCGGTCTCGATACTGACAAACCCAAAGATAATCTGGATTCCCAATTTGATCCATAAAATTGGACTTGCGAGGTCAGGGTCCGGCCTGCGGCCGGATGCCTGAGGTCCGCAGGCCTCAGGCGAGGTCGGAGGTCAGAGGTCGGAGGTCCGCTGTGGGTGGAGCGGTGGCGAGGGGAATGTGGGCAGCTGAGCGTTTGGGCTGTGGGGGGTTGAGAACGGTTGGGCACGGGTATTCCACGCCGCATCATGTTTCGGATTCCGTCGATCCTCTCGATTCACTCGATTCAGTCGATTCAGTCGATTCAGTCGATTCACTCGATTCAGTCGATTCAGTCGATTCAGTCGATTCAGTCGATTCAGTCGATTCAGTCGATTCCGATCCCGATTTCGATCCCGATTTCGATTTCGATCCCGATTTCGATTTTGCTAGAGGCTATTCGAAAACGTCACCGCGCCCTCTGCGGGAGGCTTTCCGGGTCCGGATGGGGAGG
>CALLYA010000045.1 GCA_937875495.1 uncultured Verrucomicrobiota bacterium | reverse complement strand
TCCGAATCCCACCCCGGGTCCTTTCGATACCGAGACCGATCGCGACCCCGATCGCGCTTCGCCATCTACCTTTTCGGACAGCCTCCCGGTACCGCCCCAGCACGGGCCGAAACGCCTCTTTGGACAGGTGAAAATGCTTGACCGCCAAGGGGGTTCTATTCAATATTTCAAGGCTATGAAAACAAATCCTCATTCCCTCTTCGCTCTTGCTTCGGCCTTAGTATTGCTGGGAGGCGGTCTCTGCTTCTCCGCACTCGGTCAGCAACAAACCATGCTCTTTGACTTCGGTGGCGCAGACGCGCAAACAGGTCAGCCCACCATCTTCTGGAATAACGTCGATGAGGAACTCGGTTCCACATTCGGCGGCTTTCAGGGACTCGTCGATTCCGATGGCAATGATACCGGCATCCAACTCTGGGTGGATCAGCCCTTCGACGAGACCCCAAACCAGGCGGGGACCGACACCGCCGATCTCTACCCCTCCTCCGCAACAAGGGATAGCTTGGTCAGCTCCTCAGGAAGCGCAATGCTCACCTTGGTCAACGGTTCGGCCAATGTCGATCATACCTATACCCTCACTTTCTACGCGTCCGATCTGACCGCCACCGAAAATCAAGAGACCAAGTTCGACATCTTCGGCTCGATTGATGGTTCACAGTCGATCAACCCGACCGGTAATGTTCAAACAACCGTCAGCGTCGCCGATGTCGGGTTCGATGGCTCCGGTGAGCTCTACATCATTCTCACCCCCGGCCCCAATCACACGGATCAGAACGACATGGTCTCTATCGGCGTCCTGCAGGTCGATTCCTCCGCTGGATGGACCGCCTACATCGACTTCGGAAGCGCCGCCGCAACCACGAGCACCCAGGGCTCCGGCGATTTGCTGTATTGGAATAACCTGACCGGCTCCATCGGCAGCTCCGATACTGGTGTACTCTCCAATCTCGTCTCCACCGACGGCTTCGAATCCGATCTGGCCATTCAAATGGTAGCCCGGTTCGGCGGCGTGAATGAGGCCGGCACCCTCCTCTCCACCATCTACCCGGTATCCGCAACCCGTGATTCGCTCTTCGGAAATACCGAGGAGTTCCAGGGGCTGACCGACGTATATCCCATTTTCATGGTCACCGGACTCGATCCAGCCGTGCCCTATGATTTCACGTTCTATGCCTCGCGTATGTCCACCGGCGGCGATATCCGCGAAACCCTTTACACTGTGACCGGCGCAACCGTCGCGGAAACCACCCTCAACGCATCCGAAAACCTGGACCAGACCGCTTCCGTCTTCGGCATGCAGCCCAATGCCTTCGGTGAAGTCACCATCGCCCTCACGCCCGGACCCAATAATAACAACAGCCTGCACTTCACCTACCTCGGCGCGCTGCAAATCGAACTGCCCGGCCAGGAGCAAACCTTCTTGGTCGATTTCGGCGGCAGCGCCACCACCGAAGTCGTCGTCCCCGACTCCGACCGTTGGAACAATGTCGTGGAATCCGTCGGTCAAACCAATGACGGCGTCCTGACCCAATTGGCCAAAACCAGCGGCGTCAAGACCGATTACGCACTCCAAATGCTCGCGCGGTTCAACGGCGTCAACCGCAACGGCACAACCGAGTCCACCAGCTTCCCTGCAAGCGCGACTTCGGATTCCATGTTCGGTAACACAGCCGAGTTCAGCGGGCTGGCCAATGTCTTCCCAGAATTCAAGCTGACCGGTCTCGATCCGCTCACCAACTACGACTTCCGATTCTTCGGTTCACGGAATTCCGTTTCCGATAACCGCGAAACCCGGTTCACCGTCACCGGCACGAACTCCGTAATCGCTGACCTCGATACCGCCAACAATGTCGAGGCAACTGCAGACGCGGCAGGGGTCACCCCCAACGCCGCCGGCGAGATCACCATCGCCATCACCCCCGGTCCCAACAACACCAACTCAACCGGGTTTACCTACCTCGGAGTCATGGAGGTCGCCTGGGAGAATACCTTCGTTCCTCAAATCGTGATCGACGGCGGCGGCACCGGCAATCCCACTCCGCTCCAGGATGACGGGACCGTCTGGAACAACCTCCTGAGCAATGTCGCCGAGTCCAATACCGGCATCCTGCCAGGACTCAAGACCGTCAACGGAACCGAGACCCCGTTCGCCATCGAAATGATCGCCCGCTTCACAGGCGTGAACGAGAACGGTACCCTCGATCCAACAGCGCCATACCCGGCCACCGCCACACGCGATTCGCTCTACGGCAACACCGAGGAATGGAGCGGGCTCTCCAATATATTCCCTCAGTTCAAGATTACCGGACTCGACCCGCAGGTCGCGTATAGCCTGACCTTCTACGCCTCCCGGACCAGTGTCAGCGATATCCGCGAAACCGAGTTCACCGTGGACGGCACAAACCAGGTCATCGTCACCCAAGACGCCTCGAACAACATCGACCAAACCGTTCAGGCCGCCGATATCATGCCCGCACCCGATGGCAGCATCACCGTCAGCATCGCCCCGGGCCCGAATAACGACAACGGTTATCACTTCACCTATATGGGCGTGCTGCAGATCGATTGGGAAGGCGGACTCCCCAACCAGGAGGATGAACAGGTGTCACTCTCCCAGTTGGGGTACAGCGGCGGCGTGCTGACCTTCACCCTCACCGGTCGCAGCGGACAAACCTATACGATCCAAGGGTCCGATGACCTCCAGACCTGGGACGACCTCAAACAAGTCACCCTCGCGGGCGACAGCGAAGAGGTCACGGTCGAAACCCTCGAGCCCGCTCAATTCTATCGCGCAGTCCGCTGATAGGCCTGAGCGATATACGAGCCCAAAACACCAACGCCGCCGCCCGGCGGCGTTGGTGTTTTCCCGCCCCTCACGCCGGGCACCGAATAGCACGCATTCAGGAGTCATCATGCCGTTCCGCCGGAATCCATTCCTCGCGATCTTGGGATTGGTCATGGGCCTCGCCCTCGCTTGCCCACACACCAACCTTCACGCCCAAGCCCCCGATCCCACCCGCTTCGAAAGCCAAATCCTCGCCTACGAAGCACAAGACCTATCCAACCCTCCACCCGAACAGCCCATCGTCTTCGTAGGCTCCTCCACCATCCGGATGTGGACAGACCTCTCCACCGCATTCCCCGATTTCCCCGTCATCAATCGCGGCTTCGGCGGGTCGATCATGAAAGACCTGCTCTACTACTTCGATCGCCTCGTGCTCGCCTACCAACCTTCACTCGTGCTCGTATACGAAGGCGATAACGACCTCGCCTCCGGCATGCCGGTCGAAGAGGTCTACCAGGACTATGTACAGTTCGTCGCACTGATGCAGGAACACCTCCCCAATACCGACTTCGGCTTCTTCTCCGTCAAACCGAGCCCCAGCCGCGCCGGCGTCCTGGATAAAATGCAGGAACTCAACGCTCTGCTGGCCGGCCTCGCGGCCGAGCACGACACCCTGTATATCGATACCTACACACCCATGGTCGATGATGACGGCAACCCCATGGCCAAATTCTTCCTCTCCGATAACCTGCACATGAACTCCGCAGGCTATCGCCTCTGGCGCCTGATCACCACTCCCGTCCTCAACGAGTGGGAGGCTGCGCGAACCGCAACCCCACGCCTGACCGCAATCCAGTGGGATGGTTCCCAAATCGTGGTCACCTGGGAGAACGACGGGCAGTTGGAGGCAGCACCCGATCCGTCAGGTCCTTGGACCCCCATCACACCCGAATCCCCCGGCCGCCACTCCGAATCACCTACCGCGCTAAGACGCTTTTTCCGGCTCGGGCCCTGAGACCCCAAAGCGCCCAACCGTAACGCATCCATCCCAACCCGCCGGGCAGGAGTTCCCTCCTGCCCCGCGTTTACCCCATCTTCACCGGTAACACGGAATACCCGCTCGCCGGATAGATCGCATTTTCCGCCGGCTGCCCCGCTATCACCGCAATCCCTTCGGTCCTGCCCAACAGTTCCTCCATCAGCACCCGTAGCTCCAAGCGCGCCAGCGGCGCCCCCGGGCATACATGGATCCCCGCCCCGTACAACAGGTTCTTGGAGCTGTCGCGGTCCAAACGGAACTCGTCCGGCTCAGGAAACACCCGGGGGTCACGGTTCGCCGACATCCAATGAATCGTGATCCGCTCCCCCGCACCAATCCGCCGCCCGCCGATCTCCACCGACCGCGACGTCAGCCGCCGGTTCGCCACCAAAGGACCGTGTATCCGCAGGATCTCGTCGTTCGCCGCCGTCAACAGTCCCGGCTCCCCACGAAGACGCGACTGAATATCCGGATGCTCCGCTAAATAGTGGATCAGTATCCCCACCGACGCCGAGATCGTCCCGATCTCGCCCACCGTCCAGTTGCGCAGAATGCTCGCAATCTCAGGCAGATTCAACGCCCGATCACCCACCCGCTCCCCCGCCAGCTCCGCCATGATGCCGCCGCCACCGGCTGCCAACAGCTCACCAATGAGTGACTCAAACTCCTGCGCGATCGCCGCCATCGCAGGCCTGTCCTGCGCCAGCGTCGCCGCATGATTGGCATGGGTCCATGCCACCAGCCGCCCATGCAACGCCTCCGGCCAGTCCAGAAACGCACATTGCAGGCGCACCGCATACGGCAACGCCAGATCAGACATGCACTCCAATCGTGGCTTCCCCAAAGCGTCACCCACCAGCTCGCTCGCTATCGCCCGGCAGCACGGCTCAAATAAGGCCATCCGATCCGGCGTGAAATATCGATCGATGAGCCGCCGATATATCGTGTGCTGCGGAGGATCCATCCCGTTCGGCACCGAGACATGCTCCGATACCGCGTTTCGAAACGTGTCATGGTCCAACAACACACGCATCACATCCGCATGCCGAAAAATCGACCACTGCATGAACTCGCTGTAGGCAACCGGACACCTCTCGCGCATCTCGTCATACGCCGCACGCTGATCCCGCGTCACCGCCTCGGACCTAGGATCCCAATCCACCTCCGGTCGCTGCTGCCCGTCCATCACTCCGCTTCCTCCGTTGTCGTCGGCATCCAATGCGCCTCATAACACTCCGGCCATCATAGAAGGGACACGATACGTTTGCAAAACAGGCTGCCGCCAATGGCCCCCCCTCAATTCGACACCATGCACTTCAGGCTCCAGGTTCCATTTATCATTAAAAACGCAAATCAAAGGAGCGCACCCCATATCATGGCTTGGTTCATACTCACCATTGCAGGCCTGTTCGAAGTCGTCTGGGCCATCGGCCTGAAATACTCCGACGGTTTCACCCGCCCCTGGGTCGTCGCCGGCACCCTCGCCGCCATGGTCGTCAGCTTCGTCCTCCTCGGCACCGCCATGCGACAACTCCCCGTAGGTACCGCCTACGCCGTCTGGACCGGTATCGGTGCCCTCGGCACCGCCATCCTAGGTATCGTCCTCTTCGCCGAACCGATCACCATCGCCCGCGTCGCCTCCCTGCTCCTCATCCTCAGCGGCATCATCGGCCTGCGCCTGGCCGGCTGAGTCTCGTATCCCTCCCGATCAACCTCACGCCATTGCGTCGGTCGACGTTCCATTCGCGATCTGTAGTGACAGATCATTTTTGCATCGCTTCTCCCTCCAAACTCCTGATATCAAGTTCCTAGGGAGGAACGATATGTTTGACTTACCCGTCACCAAGCGTGCCCATTTTGCAGGCGTGTTGCTTGCTACACCGAAGGCACTCGTGATCATCCTCGTTTATTTCGGCCATTCCCTTTTCAGCCAGGCATTCTGGCCAGGGCCCAAAGAGGAGGCGCCGCCCGTCTACGCCGATGAATGGGGACCCGGATTTCAAGCCGATGACGCCACAGAGGCACTCCAGGGGGCGATCGACTCCGGCGCGCCCGACATCGTCGTCAGAAACATGGGCGGCGACTGGATCGTCCGACCGATCCACCTCAACTCAAGCTTCCAATCGATCACCTTCGAACCCGGTGTCCGCGTGCTCGCCAAAAGTGGAGCCTTCCACGGGGTCAATGACGCCCTGTTCTCCACCGCAGGCGAGGACGGCGTCGAGCCGATCGGCTCACACCATATCCGGCTCGAAGGAACCGACGTAACGTTCAGAATGAATCAAGAGGACTACACCAGCGAGAGCTACGAGCCCGGCCAATGGCGACATACCATCCGATTGACCGGTACCCATCATATCTCGGTCAATGGGCTGACCCTCCAGAACAGCGGCGGTGATGGTGTCTATATCGGTCATTTCCCCTGCTCCGATATCCACCTGAACAATATCACAGCGGAAAATCATTTTCGCCAAGGTATCAGTATCACAGATGCGGAAAACGTCCTTGTCGAAAACTCAATATTTCGAAATACCGCAGGCACTATCCTGGGCGCAGGCGTGGACCTCGAGCCCAATCACGCCGGTGCAAAAATCAAAAATATCGCCTTTATCAATACAATATTCAGTGATAATGATGGATATGGAGTGCTGATCTGGCTGCCCTATTTAGATCCGACTTCTGAGCCGATCGAGGTCCTGTTCCAGGACTGTCTCATCGAGTGCACGGGCATGGTCATCGGCAGGGCCAATGTCGGCGGTCGCATCATCGTCGACCGCGTCACCATCCAGAACACCGATCTCGGGGCCATCGACCTCGTCGACAAATCGATCCACACCCGTGTCGAATTCTCCAACCTCACTCTGCGCGAAACCGCCAGGCTCGACCTCGAAGGCCTCACCCCAATCATGCTGTACGGCCAGAACCCGAACATCGAACACGGGAACATTCGCTTGAACAATGTGTTCGTTCAGGACAACGGCAACCGAGCGGTTATGTCCGCCTGGGAATACGTGTGGTCACCGGGTGGATTGCACGATACCCAAGGCACCGTTTTTGTAGAAGACCCCGAAGGCACATGGGCGGACCTGAACATCCGCTATGACGTCAACCTCGATATCTCCCACGGAACACCGCCCCCGCCCGTGCCACCCACGCCAACCAAAATCGTGCCCGCAGCTCCGCAATCCCAAACGCTGGAGCTCACCTGCTCCGGTCTCACACCACGGGGTGCATTCCGCGTTTGTCCTGGAAATTTAAAATTTTTTATACTTATTTTTAAT
>CALLYA010000044.1 GCA_937875495.1 uncultured Verrucomicrobiota bacterium | reverse complement strand
GTTCCAGTTTGACAGACCACATGCCTGCGCCTCTGCGCGAGTCCTCCCCATCCGGGGATGGCGAGGACTGAACGCATGAAGGCTATTGTCGGAGGCTTTCCGACTGCAGACCCTCGGCTTCGCGCTCGCGCTGACGCTCCTCCGGCGTCGGCCAGGAGAGTCCCGAAGGCAGCGGGAAGGCACGCTCCGGATCGAGATCGGAGGCCTCACACTCGTCGTAGAGCTGGTTGCGGACACGGGTGAAGACCTTGCGCTGGAGTTCCTGAGGGACGTTGTTCCAGACGCGGACCTTGAGCAGCACGGGTGAACGGCTGTCCGGCTCTTGCAGGAACTGGGCCAGCGCGTCGGCGACCATATCCTCCAGCGGTTTGAGTCCGAGTCGCTCCTGGTCGCGCTGGTCGAGGATCTGCGTGGTCGAGTACCAATCGTGCACGCGCTTGGCAGAATCCAGGAACCGCTCTGCGAGCTCCTCATCGCCATTGGCGTAGCCCTCGGTGATCATCTGGAAGAGCTGACCGCTGACGAACTGGCGGGCGTCGTTCTGGCTGTCAATGAACTCTTGGAACTCAGCCAGGACGAATTCCTCCAGCGGCTGGACATATTTGTCGTCGGGATTCGAGGCGTCCCCGAACCGGTCGCGCAGTCTGCCATAGACATCATAGGCCAGGGTGTTGTCGCCGTAGACATAGGCCAAGCGGACACTCCACTCGAGGAAGTTGCGGTAACCCGAGGTGAAACTGCTCATCCCCTCCTCGCCGCGTTTGGCTTCCGTTGTGAGGAAGGCGGTCTCAAACGCATCGATGAAGCGCGGCTCCGGCAGGAGATTGAAATAACCGCTGAGCGGATCGTACATCACCCGGCCCTGGTAGGTCAGTTGCTGCAACCCGTGGAAAATCAGGCGGTCGCTGTTGACCAGATCGGTATCGGGCGAATCCATCGCGGCGAGCCGTTCCTCGGTACGTTCGAGCCCGACGTATCCCCAGTAGACCGCATGCGAGGCGGACAACCGCCAGTCAAACGGGCCGAAGCGCTCCGCCAATTCAAGCATGCGCTGGGGTTCCATGTGGTATTTTTCAACGAGAATGCGCGAGCGGATGAACCCGAGAAGGGTCTGCAAGGCTTCGTCATCGAGATCCTCCGGCAGGATCGCCTCCGGCGGCAGGAAGTCGCTGGGAACGCGATCTTGCTTCAGAATCTCCTTGAGCTCCCGGCGGGTGGCCTCAAGCGCGAGCGAGCGCAACAGGCGCTCATCCAATTCGAAACCCTTGGCCTTGAGGTCCTGCACAATCGGATTGAGTCCGGGATTATCGCGGACCAGCTCGGCCAGGGTCGGAGGGGCATCGGCGAACCGGTGCACCCAGGCGAGGTAGTCCTCCATGTTTGTGCGGGGCGGTGCCCCGAGGATGGCGTCCCACTCCTGACAAAACCGCGCCTTGTAGAACAGGTTCATGTCATCGGTACCGCCGCCGATTTTGTGGATCAGGATCCAACCGAGAAGCCGATAGAGGCGCAGGCTGTGCGGATTGTTCGGGATACCACGCTCGCGCAGCAGTCGGATACCGGCATCGACCCACATCCAGCGCTCGTCCGGGGTGTGAGTGGCCACCGAAATGTTGTAGGCCATGTTCCACGCATTGAATTCCCAGACATGCGGAAACCGCGGTTGCAGGGTTGTGATCCAGTCGCTCAGCTGCATCGCCTCGTAGTATTTGCCCTCTTCCTTCAGGCGGGTGGCGCGCTGCCAGAGCACATTGACAGCGAGTCCGCGGAAGGTGCCCAAGGCCGCCTGGGTGAGAGCGAACTCGGGCGGGACATTCCGGCCGATCTCCTCGGTCCAGTTGAGCTGCAACTCCTGACGACTCTGGTTGATCGGTGCCAGCAGGCGCGAGGCAGAAAAGACCGCAAGACCAGCGACCACCAGGGCGAGGAGAATCGAGAACTTTCCGCTGAACTTCATACCTGCACCCTCGCGATCTCCCGATTCCTAAAGATGAGCCAACCGATTAGGCCGATGGCGGCGCTCCAAACCAGACCGATCCAGAAGAGGTATTGCCGGACGATCCCCCACGGGATGTTCCGCCCGTCGACAATCCGGCTGGAGACATCCAAGTAGGAATACTTTCGGAAGCCGGAGACCATCAGGGTCATCGTCGGCACGACAATGCGCTCATAGATGAAGTCCGTAGCCTGCTCCTCGGTTTCATGCCCGTGCGAGTGCTCATGCGGCGTGAAATGGAGAGAGTCCAGGATCTCGGAACTGCCCGCCGCCAGGACCCAGATGGTGAGTGCGAAGATGCACGCGACGGGAAAGGAGAGAAAGGTGCCGGCGCATACGGAAAGCATGGCCAGAAAGACCAGCTTGACCCAGATCAGCAGCATGGACCGGAACAGGTTGGGCAGAAAGTCATCGACCTTAAAGAGCACCTGCAGGCCGTCCTTGGCCGGGAAGCTGATCGAAGCGACCGGGAGAGTCTCCGGATCGCTCGGATCCAAATTGACCACGGTCAATTCGAGCACACCGTTTTCATCGATAAAATCGGCCGGCACTGACACGACTTGGGCGGAACGGATGGTGGTCGCGAGACTCGTCTGGCGACCATTGGCGAGAAGGACGACCCGCAAAATCCTATCCGGCGGTTCCGGCATCATCTCGATCAGGAAACGCATCTGCAGCATTTCCCCCCGATCCCGCGCGTTCTGGAGTCCGGAGAAGATGTACGTTTGCTGGCGATGCGGGCCGATGCTGAGCCACTCGGTGCGGACCTGATGGAGGAGCTCACGGTAGACCGTGGCAACGCCGCCGCGCTCCTCGATCCAGCCCGGATTATCCTCCTGCAAGCGAGCCAGTCGCTCCTGAGCGTCCGCCTCGAGATCAAACGGCGCCTGCGGATAGATGACCTGCCGGGCGGTCAGAATCTGCTCGCGAACCGCGTTGCTGTCGTAGTCATCGAGCGCAGGCAGGCGTGCGAGCCATGTGGTCGTGACGAAGGCCATGCCGAGACCGCAAACGGCGACCAGCAGCGCGTTGAGGACGGAGATACCGAGCACCTTCCCAAACAGGTACTGAAATCGCTGGACCGGTTTGGAAAAGATACTGCGAGCCTGGCCTTCCTGGATCTCGTTGGAGATAGCGAAACAGCCGAGAAACACGGTCAATGCACCGAGCATGAGCGAGGTGACATTCAGACTGTAAGCGAGATAGCTCTGGATGCGATACCGCAACGGAGAATCGGTATTCAGCGTAGCGGGGATGATCGCGAGGACCAACAACAGCAAGAAGATCGGTACGACCGATCCGCGCATGCGGGTGGCCTCGCGCACCACCAGACGCGCCACCGGCATCGGCCCGTAGCCGATTCCCAACAGCTTCTGAATGAGCACGATTCCGAGGCCCAGCGCCCACGCAAGGACGAAGAGCACGAGCAAGACACCGCCGACCCGGCCGAAGGGCACCGGTGGTGCGACATCCGAGGAGGCCGTGGTGAAGAAGCGAAGCACCTCGAGCGGGCTCGCACCATCCACCAGCCAAAACCAAAGTGACAATAAGACGAGGCCGGCCAGGAAACTCAATCCCCACCGCGCCCCGATGGAGCGTGTGAACTTCACCGTGGCCCCTCCGTTTCAGGATCGGCCTCGATCTCGGAAGATGGCTTCTTCTTGGGCCGCTCTGCGCCGGTCAAATCCTCCAAGAGGTCGTAATCTGCCTCCTCGGACACGGGTTCAACCGGTTCCAAACCCTCCTCAAGGCCGGGCGTTTCAACAGGCTCGTCACCGCTCATTGTGCGGAGCAGATCATGGTCCAGGGCGGGTGTCTCCGTTTCGGTTTGGGCGGGTGCGACCGGCTCCGGCCTCGGGAGCGACTGAACCAGGCTGTCCAGATCGAGAGCCCTGTCACCGGCCGACTCGCCAAGGAACTCGGCCAACCTGCCGCCTGTGGTCGCGCCGCTGGTCTGGAGTCCCTCTTTCTCCGCCTTCTCCACGACGTTGAGGAAGAGCGTCTCAAGGCGCATCCGCGGAGTCTCGACCTTGCGGATCTTCTTCTGTTCCTCGCTTTGGATCAGCGCATCGATCTTCTCGATGGTCTCCGGCCGGAGCGGCTCGACCTCGATATTCTGGAGTTCAGGGACCGAGAGAAGCTCGTCGACGGAGCCCTGGGCACGGATGCGGCCGCCGAACATGATCACCAGCCGGGTGCAGACATCCTCGACTTCACCGAGGAGGTGCGTACAGAGGATGATGGTCTTCCCGCGCTCGTGCAGGTGGCGGATCAAATCCTTCATCTGGCGTGTGGCAATCGGGTCCATACCGGTCGTCGGCTCGTCCAGGATCAGGAGGTCGGGGTCGTTGACCAGTGCTTGGGCCAGCCCCATTCGGCGTTGCATGCCTTTGGAGTACTCACCGATCGGCCGGTACATAGCACCTTCGAGTCCGACCATCCCCAGGAGCATCTCGATCCTGCGTTTACGCTCCGAAGGCGGCAGGTGGAAGAGACGTCCGTAAAAATCGAGGGTCTCAACGGCATTGAGGAATCGGAAGAGATTCGAGTCCTCCGGAAGATATCCGACCCGCTTCTTGAGCGCGACGTCGGTCGGCGGCTTGCCGAACAGGGAGATATGGCCCTTGGTCGGGAAGAGCAGGCCCAGGATCATCTTGATGGTTGTGCTCTTGCCAGAGCCGTTCGGCCCCAGAAGCCCGATCACCTCGCCTTTACGCACAGAGAGGTCGAGATCCTGCACCGCGGTCACCCGCGGCCGCATCCAAAAATCCCGAAATACCTTGGTCAGGCCGCGCACCTCGACGACCGTTTGCTTCGACTCCATGACAGGACATCCGTTCCGTTGAAGTTGGTTGGGGGTTCAGGCCGGCCGGGACCGCGCCGTCATCAGGGCTGGGATCTTTGAGGGTTCGATTGCATCAGCCTTTGCTGTTCACGCGCGCGCCGAACAGCCGGATCCCGGTTGAACTCCAGTAAAAGGGTTTTGCCGGGGTCGTCCGGCAAGTAGAAGGCTTCGACATCTCCTGAGAGTATGCGCTCACGCGTGTCCCGCCACAAACGCTCACGCACCAGGTCAGGGCTTTCCTCGTACATCGGCAAGAGCTGCCGAAACGTGTCGGCCTCCGAACGCAGCTGCGCGACGATCATGGTCCGATAGCTCTTCGCCTGGTTGATGATCTCCGAGACCCGGCCCCCGATTCGATCCGCCGTCAGGAGCTCGTCCGCGTTGAGCGGACGCTCGTCTTCCGGAAGACCTGCGATGTACTCGCCGAGGACCGCGCCCGCGGGTTCCCCGTCCATCAGGCGGCGGATCCATTCCGCGCTCTTCGTCTCCAGATCGCCATCCTCCAACCTCCGTGCAGACTCGTATAGGTCAAGGGCATAGCTGAGCGGGCGGAAACCTGCACCGGCCACCTCGTTGTGGGTACGGGTACGATCACGCTCCGCCCCCTCGATCTTTTGCGCGCGCTCGCTCTCGGCCTGGCCGACTTCGAGAAAGGCCGGACGTACGCTCAGCGGCGGGGTCGGCTGGCGCAGCAGGACCTCAGTCACCGTGATTCCACTGTTCAGGCTGTCGAGCACCCCCTGCATCGTGCGCCGGATTCCAGACCGGTCGACCTGGCCACGAATAAAATCATCGGCAACCGACCGGCTCACAACCTGAACAATCCCCTGCTCGGCCGCCTGCTGCACCAGCGCCTGCGCATGGTCCAAATCAGTCACGTTCGAGATGAATTCGAGGGCGTCGTCCTCATTGACCTGGTAAGTGACGGTCCAGCGCGCGTGCACGATGTTCTGATCCCCGGTCAGCAAGAAGCCGTCCCGAGCCGGGACCAATCCACCCTGTGGAATCGGCATCTCATCGAGTCCGCGCCCTGCAAATTGCGGGTTTGTGGCGAACCAGAAGGCGTTGTCGAGCGTCACCCGCTGGACGGTGGTCGGGACGCGGATCACCTCGTCGACCGGTGCCGGAAAGGCGAAATAAGGCCCTCCCGGCTTCAGGATCTCACGGCCAGGCTCGCCGGAGATTGCGCCAAAGCGCGATCGGATGACGACTTCGCCCTCGGACACCCGAAACCAGCCGCTGAAGACGAAGAATATGGCCAGCAGCAACATCGCATAACGCAGGATACTGAAACTGATGCGCAATGCATCGGCCAGCGAGCGGTTTGCGATATCGAGGTCGGCGGACTCTTGGGCCGGCTCGATCATCGGCTCAATCGGCTTGGGGGGAACGGCAGGTTCTTGGTCGTTCTTCATTCCGTCACTCCCGCAGGTAGATCGTTCGTTTCGTCCGGGATTTCCGCGTCAGGACCGGACCCTGCTGAAGCATCCACGGCCTTGGCAGCCGGCGCGAAGAGGTCGAACGGCCCCTCCTGCGCATCCAGTATGAAGGTCGTGTTGTTCTTCAGGATCTTCTCGTACTCCTCCAGCTTGCGCAGGAATATCGCGAACTCCTCATTATCCTTAAAGACTTTGTAATACTGCGCGGCCGCGGCATCGCCTTCGGCGCGAATAGCCTGGGCGCGCTGATCGGCAAAGGCCAGGATCCGCTCTTCGGCGCTTGCTGCCTTGGCACGAATATCGCTCGCTGCCGCATCACCCTCGGAACGTGCACGCTGCGCCAGCCGCTGGCGTGTGCTGCGCATCCGTTCGAAGACCTTCTGCGATACCGCCTCCGCAAGGATGATTCGTTTGACTCCGACGGCCTGGATCTCGATTCCGAATCCCTGAGTGTTCAACTCTTCCTGCATCCGGTCGCGCATCGTCGTTTCGGCTTCGGCGAGCTTCAGTTGTTCAGGATCGAGATTGGTGAGCTCGGAAAAGGTGTATTGTCCGATTTCCGACCGTGCGTTACGCAGTCTGTCTCGCAGCTGGCGCTGGGCCTGTTCCACCGTGTTGAGCGTGCGGTAGAAATGCAGCGGTTCCCGGATGCGCCATACGATATAGGTCCCGATAATGATGTCCTGCTTGTCGAGGGTCTGCTGCTCCTCGAGCTCGTCCTCCAGGATCTGGACCCGCCGGTCGTACACACGGGCGACTTCCTGAATGGGCCACGGCCAACGGAAATGCAATCCGGCGCCCTTGCCGTCGGCATTCATCACCGAATCGGTCTCCGCCTTGCCAAACGTCGTTACGATGGCCATCTCGTTGAAGTCGACCCGGTAGGTGACCATGCTGGCCAGCAAGATGCCCAGAATGATCAATCCAATGATGAGGTTTTTCGATTTCGCCATGGGTATTCTCCGCTCTATTCCTGGCCGCTACCGTCCGAGATTCAATCCATCTAAGGCGGATTGCGTATCTTTCAAATCGCCTTTCAAAACCATGTCTTTACGATCCGCGGAAATGATCCATTTCCTGGCGGTCTGCATGCCATCGCCCAATTGCTCCAGGTAACGCCGGCTCTTGTAGAAGTCCGGAACGGCCAGGTAGGCCTCCAATTCACTGGCAAAGCGCAGCGCGCGGCCATGCTCCAAGTTTTCAATCGTCCAACGATAGGCCCTGGCGGATGCAATCAATTCGGATGCCTTGCCACCGGCCTGTTGAATCAGCTCTTCCAAGCGTGCCTCTTGCAGAATGTACTCCTCCTCCGAGGCGCCCGATGCCTTCAGACTCTCGAGCTTCGCGATCTGCTCCAAGATCTGGTCGGCCCCGGCCCGGGTGCCGGCGGCCTCCGCGAGGATCCGGACTTCGTCCTGCATCGCACGCTGAATCGCCGTTTCACGCTCCTGCTCAGCCCCTACCGTTTCGTAGAACGCGTCCACGACCGGCTGCGCGGGATGCACCGTGGAGAGTCCGACCCATACCACTTCTAATCCCAAGTCGCGTTGCTTCATCGTCGCCTGCAGATAGGCCTGCAGCTCGGAACCGATTCGATTGCGCGCACCACTGATGGTCTCGTCGATATCCAGCCTGAGCAAATAACGGATGACCTCGCGCTCAGCCAATGCCTTGAACTCACTCACCGGATCCGCTGCGGACATGACATAGGTAAGCACATCGGAAATTCGGTAGTGTATGTAGATCTCGGTCCCGATCAAGGCGACCGAGGGCCCTTGGACCTCGCCGCCTTGGCCCGAAGTTCCACTGATGACCCGCAGGTCTTTCGGGGCTGCCACCAAAAAGAACTCCTCTTCGCCCTCATGATCGGAGTGACTCGTCCCCCAAAGAAGCGGCTCCCCTTCCAACGAATGCCCGTGGTGAGAGGTGACCTCAAAGTGCATGATTCGATCCACGTCATACCGCTGCACCCGGCTGATCGGCCAGGGCCACTTGGTGTGCAGACCCGGCCCGAGCGGTTCCTCAATCAGTCGGCCGAAGCGGGTCACAAGAACCTGCTCCTCCGGCTCGACGATGATGATGCAGGAGAGCAGCAGCAGGACACCGAACCCGAAGATCACGAGCCAGCCGGAGGTGCGGGCCAGAAGGCGCCAGAACCAGCTGCGGGTGATCTCAAACCCAAATTGGTAGTTGATCGCCTCGTTCAGGGTCCTCACGATCCCACGTGGATTGGCCACCAGCGTAAGCAGCCTGGAATCGAAGGCCGGCCGCGGGACCTCGCCCGGTCGCCGAGGGCGATAGAGGTCCAGTATCAGATTGAACAGGACCTCCAAACCGACGAGAACCGCCGTCGCGGCAACCACAAACCGCAAGATGTGAAGCCCCTTGGGGAACCCGAAATGCGCGGCACCGAGGCCGACCCCAACCACGAACAGAAGGAGCACGCACCCCGAAAGAAAGGCGCCGCCCGCCTGGAGTAACCGCCATGCCTTGTTGAGGGACATGCCGAGGAGGTACTGGCTCACCGCGAAACCGAGGAATACCAGGCCCATCACAAAGGCGGAATCCCGTGCCGGCGCCGTGACCTCCAGTCCGCTCCAAGGGCCGATCGTGCGAAAGAGCCAAAGACCGAACACGAGCATGTAGATGCCGGTCAAGAGCCCGCCCAGGGGCATTCCCCACTTATAGGCTCGTTCGAGGCGCCTGGCTGCGGGACGCGCCAGGGTGGGATCCTCGAACAGCGACTCCGCGGCAGCACCCCCGCGCCGGGTCTGGTCCAGTTCGAAGTTCTCAACGGCCACGGCATTCTGGAATTGGTGCAGTAAAGCGGTCCAGATCCAGATCACAATGCCCGTCAGGGAAAAGAGGGCAAGGGCAAGGAACACCGGCACCTTGCTGATGAAAAAGAGGAGGAATACCGCCAGCGAAAAGACCGCCTGCGCTCCGAGTCCCAGCCAGGATGCCTTCAGCGCTTTTCGTGTTTCAATCAATGCGTTGTCCTGATACATGATGCCATCCGTCCGTTGCGCCCGGAGCTGCTCATTGCAAACCCCGAAGCGTGGAGATATGCTGAAATTGTTTGTAAACGGGAACCAACGGGATCGAACCCGAGGAGATACCAATCATGTTCCGACAGTTCTTCGCCGTTGCGCGCAACGCCTATCTGGAATCCATTCGGCAATCCATCTTTGTCGTCATCCTGCTGCTCGTGATGGGACTGCTCATTCTGAACGTCCCCCTCAGCTCGTACACGTTCGATGACGACAACAAGCTCATGGTGGACCTCGGTCTGAGCACGATCCTCCTGGGCGGCATGTTTTTGTCCGCATTCACCGCTGCGGGGGTGATCAGCCGCGAGATCGAGAACCGCACAATCCTCACCGTCATCAGCAAACCGATCGCCCGACCGGTCTTCATCCTTGGAAAGTTCTTCGGGATCGCCGCCGCCGTCACCTTGGCGCTGTGGATCTGGAGCACCCTGATGCTGATGAGCATCCGACACGGCGTCCTGCAGACCGCATCCGACACCGCCGATGGTCCCGTCCTCACCTTTGGCGGCCTGGCCATCGTCGGGGCCCTGGCGACTGCCGCGTTGAGCAATTACATGTTCAAACGGCATTTCGGCGCGACGCTCGCCAAATGGCTGGGCATCCTCCTGGCCATCGCCTACCTGCTGACCCTGCCGATCAGCAAAGAATGGACGCTTCAGCCGCTCACGACCAATTTCGATCTTCAGATGCTGGCCGCGCTCTTCCTTTTGAGCCAAGCAATCTGGCTGTTCTGCGCGGTGGCGGTCACTGCATCCACCCGCATGGGGCAGGTGGCAACGCTCGCGGTATGCGCCGTCGTCTTCTTCCTCGGGCTTTGCAGCGATTACGTCTTCGGCCGGTTCGAGGAGACCAGCGCCGTCGCGGCCTGGCTCTACTCGGTCGTCCCCAACCTGCAAGTCCTCTGGCTGGCCGACGCACTGACCCAGCAACACCCAGTCAACCTGCAGTACGTCGGATTGGCAACCGCATACTGCGCACTCTTCATCTCCGCGTTGATCGCGGTAGCCGTCGCGCTCTTCCAAGATCGCCAGGTGGCGTGAACCGTTGGTTGAATTGATTCGCATGTTCCTGTAGGGCAGATTCCGATCCCTTCGAGACATCATCATTGTCCCGATCCTCCGTGGCCGCATCCCGTTTGGATCACCGCCGGCCGCAGCCGCCTGCAGCAGGCTGTCCCGCCAGCCCGTGGGTACCGTCAGGAGGCGACAGGCTGTGGCGTGAGCGTGTCACGCACCTGCATCCCGTGCACGTGTTCGTGGGGAATGGTCTCCAGGTCCTCACCCGCCCGCACCAGCCGCGCCGAGTTGAAGACCACCACCAGCGAACTGGCGGCGTGCAAGATTGCGGCGACGATCGGGTGGATGTTGCCCATCGCACTCAAGGTGACGAACACAAGGATGTAGACCACGGAAAAGATGACGCCCTGGTTGATGATCCGCGCGGTCTGACGGGAGAGCCGGATCAGGAAGGGGATGCGGTTGAGGTTGTTGTTCATCAGGGCAACAGATGCCGAATGAATCGCGACATCGCTGCCTGCCGCGCCCATGGCGATGGAGAGATCCCCAGCGGCAAGCGCCGGGGCATCGTTTACGCCGTCCCCGACCACCGCCACCGTATGGCCCTTGGCCCGCAGGCCGTCCACAACCTTGAGCTTCTGGGCCGGGAGAACCTCCGCCTGGACATCTGTGCAGTGCATCTCAGAGGCGACCCGCCGCGCAACCGACCAGCGGTCGCCGGTCACCATCACCAGCTGCTTGACACCGAGGTCGCGCAGATCGTCCATCGCCTGCGCCGCATCCACCCGTGTCTTGTCCTCCAGCCCGATCCAGCCCAGCAACCGGCCGGCCTTGGCAACGAAGAGCAGGCTGAATCCCTCCGGCGGCTCCTGATCCCCGAATTCCATCTCTACCCCCTGCTCCTGTAGCCATGCCATCCGTCCGACCAGCACCTGCTCGCCATCCAGCTCCCCGCGAACACCGCGACCGGAGACCTCTTCGAACCCTGTGACATCCGGGACCGTGACACGCGCCCGGCCCGCGATCTCCATGACGGCACGCGCAGTGGGGTGGGTCGAATGACGTTCGAGAGAAGCCGCCACGGAAAGCAACTCTGCCGGCTCGTTGCCCGGCAATGGACCCAATCGAGTGACCGTCAGCTTGCCGGTGGTCAGGGTGCCGGTCTTGTCGAAGAGAATCGCAGTCAAGCCCCTGGCGCGTTCCAGGTCTTGCACGTTCTTGACCAGCACGCCCAGACGCGCGGCCGCACTCAGTGCAGCCACGATCGCTGTCGGCGTGGCCAGGACGATCGAGCAGGGACAGGCCACCAGCAGTAAGGCGATGACCCGATTGAGGTCCTTCGTGAAGACGAGCACAATCAGGGCAAGCATCAGCACCACCGGGGTGTACCAGTGGGCATATCGATCCACGAGCCGCATGACCGAGGACTTGGTCTGCTCGGCCTGCAACACCAGGTCCTGGACCTGCCCGAGGGTCGTATCCGCGCCGCTCTTCGTAATCTTGACGTCGATCAAACCACTCAGGTTGATCGTTCCGCCGAAGACCTCCTGCCCCTCGCCCTTGTCGACCGGAAGCGACTCACCAGTGATGTTCGCTTCGTTGACCGTGCTGAACCCGCTCTCGACCACGCCGTCGCCGGGGATGTTGTCGCCCGGACGGATGCGTACCCGATCACCAGGCCGCAAATCCTTTGCCTCAACCTCGGATTCCGAGCCATCCGGTCCCAGCTTCCGCGCCTTGGTCGGAGTCAGACGAATCAGCGATTCGATCGTCTTCCTGGCGCCCAGGGCAGTCCGCCGTTCCACCAGGGTCGCAAGAATCATGAAGAAGGCGATGGTGCCGGCGGTCATATACTCACCGGCAGCGAAGGCAGCGACCACACCGAGCGCAACCAGCTCGTTCATTTCAGCCCGGCCGTCACGCAGGTCCTTGAACGCCTGGATCACCAGCGGGACTCCTAGCATCAGGGATGCCAAAAACGCTACCAATGCGCTGAAAAATGGCTGCTCAAAGGTGAACCGCGCGATCAGGCTGACCAACAGCAACACCCCGCCCAGGAGGGAGAGAATGATCTGATTGATCGCCCGGCCGGTATCGTCCGCCAGCAGCTCCGAATATTGATCGTGTGCCATGTGCAGTTGCCTCAATGAAGGCTGGTTTCCCAAACCTAATGATCCATGTTTTCCACTCCTGCCGGGATTGTTGGACCCCGTTGAGCGGAAAAGGGTTCAAACTCTAGAATAAAGAGGTTTTGACCCGCAGCAAAGCCTGTTTGTGACGTTAATTGCGTCTTCGCAGTCCAATCCCGCAGCCCCACCAGCCTGTTCTCAAGAAGAACCAACCACGATTCTGATGAAAAGCAATCGGGGGCTGAAAAGGAGCTGCCCAACCCCAGCCCGAACCGGCAATTCCAAGCTCCTCAAGCAGGCTGCATGCCAGTGGAGAGATTGGATCCGCAGTTGGGGAAGAATCCCGAAATCGAAATCGAAATCGGGATCGAGATCGAAAAAGCTGCGTCAGCATGGATTGCCCCCCCGAAACGCACCCGTACCCAGCGAAGCGGTACACGTACCCGTACACTATGATGCGGCGTGTACGAGGGGTTGCCGATCCGTCCGATCCGTCCGATCTGTCGAAATCGAAATCGAAATCGAAATCGAAATCGGGATCGCGATTCCCTCGATTCCCCCCGATCTCTTCCCCAATGGGGGGGGAGGAGCGATGCCTGCAGCAGCATGATTCAGCCCTCACGATCCACTCGTCTCAAGCTTCCGGCCGCATTGACACAACCCGGGAGCTGGTCGAGGATAGGAACGGTCCGGCCCCGAACCCGCTCTTCGAGGCAAGCTTACCTACAGCGCCCCACCCGAGGAAATGGTGGCAACGATGATGTACCGCCCCCCCACGATCGGCCTCCCCACCCTGCCCCTATTACTCTTGATCATCCAGTTGTTCCTCGGCTCCGGCTGCGGGTCCCCCAATCCCGTGACCGAGACGGGCGACGGACGTCTGCACATCGCCGTCTCCATCCTGCCCCAAGAGGAATTCGTTCGGCGAATCGCCGGCGAGCTGGTGGAGGTGACAGTGCTGATCCCCCCTGGCGCAAGCCCCGCCACCTACGAACCACGGCCTCAGCAGATCCGTGGACTGGCCGGATGCGACCTCTACTTCACTGTCGGCGTGCCGTTTGAAGACGCTTGGCTGGAGCGTATCCAATCCGCTAACCCACAGATGCGCCTGGTCGACTCGACCGCCGGGATTCAACACCGCGTCATGTCCGCTCATCATCACCACGAAGGCGATGACCACGCCCACACAGCCGAAAAAGAGGTCGCGGAACATCCCGATCCACACGTCTGGCTGGCACCGCGATTGGTCCGAGTCCAGGCCGAGAACATCGCTCGTGCCCTCTCCGAGTTGAGCCCCGAACAAGCACCACAGTTTCAGGTGGGCCTGAACCTGTTTCTCGAAGAGCTCGATCGGCTCGACGCCCGACTGCACTCCATCCTGGACCCCGTTCCACAACGTAAATTCATGGTCTTCCACCCCGCATGGGGATACTTTGCTGACGATTACGGCCTGGAGATGATCCCTGTCGAGGTCGGAGGGCAGGAACCAAGCGGGGCTGAGCTCGCCACCTTCGTCGACATCGCTCGTGAGGAGGGCCTGAAGGTCATTCTAGCACAGCCTGAATTCAGCACACGTGCCGTCGATACGCTCGCCAAGGAGATCGGCGGACGGGTCCTGCTCGCCAGCCCCCTGGGACAGCCCTGGGCCGACAGCCTCGTGCAGCTCGCAGAAGCACTGGCGCAATCGGTGGCTCCAGGGGCACAACAGCCAGAAAATGCTGAAAGTGAAGGACCTGTGGATGAATGAGGTGGACGGCAACGAACGCAGGCCACTGATCCGGCTGGAGGAGGTCTCAACCGGATACGGCGCGCAAAAGGTGCTTGACCGGGTCTCAATGACCGTCTACGAACGTGACTTTATCGGACTGATCGGACCGAACGGCGGAGGGAAAACGACGCTGCTACGGGTCCTCCTCGGTCTCCTTCCCCCATGGTCAGGGCGCGTCACCATCCTGGACGAACCGCCGGCCCTCGGTCGTCGCTGGCTCGGTTATGTCCCGCAATCTGTGGAGATGGACCAGGACTTCCCGATCCGGGTTAAAGACGTGGTACGGATGGGATTGCTGCACCCACATCGCCTGTTTAGAAGGCTGTCCGAGCAGGAGCATCAACGGGTCTTGCAGGCACTGGAGGCAGTGGACATGCTCGAGCTTGCCCGAACTCCAATGGGCAGGCTCTCTGGGGGACAGCGCCAGCGGGTGTATATCGCACGGGCACTGGTCTCTGAACCGCGGGTCCTACTCCTGGATGAACCGACCTCCTCGGTCGATCCACAGGTTTCGACGCGCCTCTACAACCTCTTCTCCGAGCTCAATCAACGAATCGCCATCCTCATGATATCGCACGATGTCGGCACCATGGCCCGCCATGTCCGTACGATCGGCTGCCTCAACCGGACCCTGCACTATCACGGGACAAAAGAGGTCACACCCGAGATGCTCGAACAGGCATACCACTGCCCCGTCGATCTGATCGCGCACGGGGTCCCTCACCGTGTACTCGCTGACCATGATAAGGGCAGCGACCATGCCGAACATCATCACCATTAATGGTTCACAGTCCCCACCCGAAGAGCAAGGAATCGATTCATGGAGATGTTGCAATATGAGTTCATGCGCAACGCGTTGATGGCGGGGTTACTCGTCAGCATCGCCTGCGGCGTGATCGGAGCACTGGTTGTCGTCAATAGGGTGGTATTCATCAGCGCAGGAATCGCCCACGCAGCCTATGGCGGGGTCGGGCTGGGCTACTTTTTGAACTTCAATCCGTTCCTCGGCGCCCTCGTCTTCAGTGTCGGCTCCGCCCTGGGCATGGGCGTCGTTCAGCGGAGGGCGCGCCAACGGTCCGATACCCTGATCGGAGTCCTATGGGCGGTCGGGATGTCGCTCGGTATCCTCCTGGTCGATATGACCGACGGCTACAAAGCCGACCTGATGAGTTATCTATTCGGAAGCATCCTCACCGTCCCGCGCCAAGACCTCTGGATCATGCTGGCCCTCGACATCGTCATCCTTCTGGTCGTCGTTGTGGCCTACCGGGAGCTGCTCGGCATGTCCTTCGACGAGACCTTTGCCAGCGTCCGCAACATCCCCGTAGAAACCCTGCATAAAATCGTTCTCACCCTCATCGCAGTCACGGTCGTGATGTTGATGCGGGTGGTCGGACTGATCCTGGTGATCGCACTGCTGACCATTCCCGCCGCGATCGCATCACTCTTCCTCAACGACCTGTCCAGGATCATGGTCGGTGCCGTCGCGATCGGGCTACTGTTCCTGACCAGCGGCTTGATCGTATCCTACCAGTTCAACCTGACCTCGGGCGCGACCATCATCCTCTTGGCAGGCTGCGGCTACTTCCTCGCATTCGCCGCTAAAGAACTCCTGGATCGCCACCTCCGAGGAAGGACACGCGATTCCGACCTCTGATTCCCACGGGACAGTGGCTGCAGCTTTGGCTTTGGATGTGTGAGCAAGCGCGGGTTTGGGCAGCGAAGGCGCTGCGGAGGTTTTGAAGCTCGAACCCTCCACGCCGAATCATGTTTTCCATCGATTCCGATTTCGATCCCGATTTCGATTTCGATTTCGATTTCATCGATTCTATCGATTCCCGCACCCCGCACCAGACCGGGACGGTCTGGCTACCCACGGGCCGGCTACCCTCTGCCCGAGGCCGCAGGAGCCATCTTGACCATGCACGGCATGAAGGTGCCAAGGCTCTCCACCAGGTCGGACTGTTCCGCCATGACGCGGTCGATGTCTTTGTACACCATCGGCACCTCGTCCAACCCCGCCGAAATCAGCTCCACGCCGCGGGCGCGCAGCAGCGGCTCCACATCACTCCAGCGAAAGCGCTTCTTCGCCGCGGACCTGCTCATCAAGCGGCCTGCCCCATGAGCCGCCGAGCGTAGCGAATGCTCGTTGCCAAGCCCGCGAACAATGTGGGTCAGACTGGCCATGGAGCCGGGGATGATCCCCAGGATCCCCGCCCCGGCCGGGGTAGCTCCCTTGCGATGGACCACCCGCTCCACACCATCATGGACCTCTTTCCATGCGAAGTTATGATGATTCTCAAGCGACCAGAGCACCTCTGCACCCAGATGCCGGGAGACCCAACTGTGAATCAAGGAGTGGTTGGCCGCGGCATAGCGCCCCATCAGCTCCATCGCGGACCAATACTCCGCGCCCTCGGCCCGGTCGAGCGTCAGCCAGGCGAGGTGACGAAGATCGGCGGGGAGCTCCGGATGCTGTTGCGAGGCGAGATTGCTGTAATAGGTGGCGACCTTGTTGCCGACCCCTCGACTGCCACTGTGCGACAGCAACGCAAGATAACGCCCCTCAGGCAATCCTAAGTCCTCGCGATTGACTGTCAGCTCCCCGAACTCGACAAAATGGTTGCCGCTGCCGCTGGTGCCCAGTTGCGCCCAAGCCGTCTTCTTTTCCGCCCGGGTCACGGGGCTGACCCCCCAATCCTCGTCCATCACCGCGTGCTGCCGAGGCTTCCGAAAGGTCGCACCCACTCCGAACCGGGTCTCCGCCTCGAGCGCCTCCCGGAACAGCTCAGGTCGATCGGCAAGCCAATCCGTGGGCAAGTCTAATACCGACATCCTGACACGACAGGCGATGTCCACACCGACGGCGTACGGTATGACCGCACCATCGGTGGCAAGGACCCCGCCGATCGGGAGCCCGTACCCCACATGGGCATCCGGCATGAGAGCGCCACGCACTGCAATGGGCAGGCGGCATGCCTGCTCCATCTGCCGGATCGAGGCAGGATCCAACTCATGCCCCCAACTGCGCCAGGGTGCCTCAGAACCCGAATCCACCGCAACCGCGGCCTCCGGCCCAAGTAATGCCAGTGCTACCGGAGACCAAATCGGATCGTCCTGATGCGTGTGTGGGTTGTCGATGATGGCTTGAACGGCGCGACGGATCTCGGCGCGGCTCAAACCGGCACGCGCGGCAGCGATGCAAGCACCCACGGCGGCATCGAGAGCAGGACCTGCACGCAGGCCGAGACGATGAAGCTGCTTCCTATTCATGCGAGCACCCGCTCAGCGCTCCTCGACCAAAACGATTCAACCGGATGACTCGAGCCCCTCGCCGCTCGGTCAGCGGTAGAGGTCAATGACCTGATAAGGCGAATCTTCATAGAGCTGATCCGAATACAAATAATCAGCCAGCCGAATGAAATCGGAACGTGCCGGCCCGAAATGGGTCGTCCAAAGCTCGCCGTCCAAGGCGTCTGTAACCCGCAAATGCCCTTCGGAATTGACCGTGCCGGTAAAGCTGTGGCCGACCCCTTCCTTGGTGGTTGTGATGTACAACGAGTTACCATCCTGACGAATCGTCGCGGTCAACGGAATGGGCTCATCGTCCTCTTCATTGTAAAGCAAATAGTATCTTCCCGCCCAAGCACCACCGAGCTTGAGTAACGCAGTTGGGGGATCACCCGTCGAATCGTCGGTGTCATTCGTTGTGGTCGCTTTACTTTTCCCACTGCTGCAGCCCGCGATCAGACAAGACAAGAGCAAGGGAACCACCATCCTGCGCATTAACCGAAACATGACCCGCCCATCCTTCATTTATTACAACTATGCGTTGTGCGATTGAAGAGTTGTTAAAAGAATACATTGGGCCCCACCAACAAGAAAATCAAAACAATCCTGTCCGTACTTCGCAATGTGACCGTTTTCAACTCAACCACAAAGAATCGCAAACCTCCCCACTCCCCCTGGGCCGAGGCCCAGGGGGAGTGGGGAGAGGTCAGCTTTGGCAATGTGAATCTGCAAATCCGAGCATTGGGAGGGTGGCGGGATCGTGGAAATTGTACCCAAGCACCTTCCGGGCTGAATCGCGCAATTCATCGACCCCGATTCTCATGGTTCGCCATCTGCGGATCGTCCCTCCCCACTGCCCACTGGCCACTACCCACTGGCCACTACCCACTGGCTCGGTGGGCCGGCAATATCAGGCCTCCGCCCATTGTTTCTGCAGGAATGCGACGCTCTTCGGGATCTCGATCATCCGATCGCCGTCGCAGCCGCATTCGAGACTGCAGTAGTCGCTGTAGCCGAGTGCCTTCAATGCCTTGAACCCATTGACGAAGCTGCGATCATCCTGTCCAGGCATCACACGCCGACCCGAGGCCAGATGCACATGGTGAAGGTACTTCCCGGCACTTAGGAAGGCGCCCATGTCGCTGGTCTCCTCGATATTCATGTGGAAGAAATCCCCCATCATGCATACCCCGGGATGATTGACGTCCCGGCAGATCGCCGCGGCATCCGCGAGCATCCGAAGGAACCATGCCTCCCCTCGGTTCAAAGGCTCGAGCAACACCCGAGTACCGGACTTTTTCGCGTGGTCGCCCAGGTCGCGCAGGACATCGAGTAGGACCTTGCGGCCTTCAACATGGTCGAGCTTGGTCTGACCGTTGAAGGCGGGCACGATGATCATGCCGGTCGAGCCCAATTCGCCTGCAGCGCTCAAGATCTCTTTGGTCGTTCGCACGGCCAGTTCGCGCTGTTCGAGATTATCAGAGATCGGCGCACCGCGAAATCCCGCGCAGATCGCTGAAACCTTGACCTGCGTCCCCTTCAGCGCCTCTTGAAATTCGTTGATCCTGTTCGGCAGACCGCCACCGCCCGGCTCGATTCCGACAAAGCCCCACTCCTCCATGCGCAGGACCTTTTCGCGCAGGCTATCCCCAGGAATAATTCCCTCCTGCGAGCTCAGCTTCAAAACCGCATCGCTCGACCGCGGCAACAGCGGCTGCTCATCCGCATGCGCGGACCGCACACCCGCAACCGCAAACGCACCCGCCGCCGTCGTTGCGACCTGGAGAAACCCGCGACGCCCTAATCTGCTGTTCGTCAAAACCGACATCGTTCAACCCCTTTCAAGCTGCGTCATTTACAATCCAGAAATCACCACCTTGTACCTCTTCTTCAAACCCGAATCAATACCGGGTCCACCAACCCAACTCCGGAATTTCCCCATCCGGATCCGGACACCTTTCGTGGTGGCCCAATGGGCAAAGGTTGCCGATCCGTCCGATCCGTCTCGGAATCGGAGTCGACGAAATCGACTGAATCGACTGAATCGACTGAATCGACTGAATCGACTGAATCGAAATCGGGATTGGGAGCGATTCCTTGCCGCCGAGGATACCGAGCCCGACCCCGAGCTTGCTTCGCCATCTACCCTTTCGGACAGCCCCAAGCAAAAGGCCCCATCCTCCACGATCTATATCGGTCTTGTCGGCTCAGGTTTCCGGTCCGAGGCCGCGCGCCGTCTCGAGCAGGCGTTCGACCCGATATTCAGAGGCATCCCCGGCCTCCAGAATCGCCGCCGCAAATACGCCCAATGCCGTCTCCGCCCGTAAGGCACGCTCCAATTGAGCGGCGTCAGTCCGCTCCTCGCCATCGGAGGTGAGCCCGAGGAACCCGACTGCGATCATCCAACCCAGGAAGACCTCGAGCGCCTCCTTGTTGTACCAGAGAATGCCTTGATACCGATTGATCCCCAGGTAATTCTGGATCTCGCGATCTTGCAGCCAGGCAGAGAGGTAATGCAGGGGTCGCGCGAGGGCATCGATGGCCGCAAACCCAGGCCGATCACCCTCGGCGCGCGTCCACTCCCCGTGATTGAGCAGGATGCGTACCATCCCCACCACCCCCATGGCCTCCTCCTCCGTGGCACCCGTTTGTTGGAGGGCCACCTTCACCTGCTTGGCCAACAGCCATTCGTCGAACCATGCCCGCGAACAGCGGTCTGCACCACCGATGACCGGCTCGCCGAGATAGTCCAGGCCGGATAACAAAACCCAGAGATGCGCCTTCAGGATGGCCAGTCGGTCCGACGCCAAGCCCTCCTCAAGCCTGTCCAAAACACCCCGACCGGGACGTTGCCGTTCGGTCTTCGCCTGCATTCGGCCGCGCAGTCGGGTGGTCTGCAACACCTCCAGCAGCGTGCCGACACGTTCATGAGCAATGGCCGCCACATCGGGCTGCGGCTCGTCAGCGCCGAGGAGCAGGTGCCCCGCCTCGGCGGCTTGCCTGCGGGCGGCCTCCAGAAAGACCGTCAGACGGTCCTCGACCAGTTCCAATTGTTCGCGAACCGGTACCGGCAGCTCGGGAAATGGACCCGTATGAGCAGGTATCGCTTGGGCGGATTCGGCGAGGAAGGTGAGGATCTCCGGTGCGAGGAGTTCGCGGAAGGCATGATGGAGCGGCTGCAGCATCAGCTCCTTGATCGCCTCCTCAATGCTCGGGACACCGGCGCCGTTCAAATAAGCAGTCAGCTGAGCATACTGCCCCCAGTGGTTGTCCGGCTTCTGCTCGAACTCCCAGAAGACATGCCGATCATAGGCACCGAGCTCCAGGTAGATGCCTTCCGAACAGACCTGGGCTGTGTTTCGGATGTATTGCAGCCCGGAGCAGTGGTCGCGGAAGATCAGGAAGATATTGGGGTCGTTGACGATTTCGAGAGCGGATCCGAGGTCGTCATGCAGCATTCCATCCCCGTTCTTCCGCGCGACGGGCACCGCATGGCGGATCCAACCCTTCGCCTCGGCGAAACGGTTGTGGAAGACAACCAGGCTGCGCTCCTCGCCCAACCGATTGGAGTAGGCAATCACATTCTCATTGCGCCCGCCCGCGCCCTCGTAAAAGTCGTACAGCCGGAAGTTCTCCACCTCGGCGAAGATTTGCCTGCGGTGCAGCAACGGGGAGATCTCCCAGCGATGACGCTCCAAAAGATGGCCGTCCGGTTGTTCGTCCCAGTACGCACGGCGATACTCCATTCCGTATTTCTCGGCATAACCCTCGAACTGGCCGTGCCCGAACATCGGCAGCCCCGGTACCGTGGCCATGATCGTGCAGATACCGAAATACTTGTCGCCCTTGCCGAACTGCGCGACCGCCGTCTCCTCGTCGGGATTGCTCATGAAGTTGACGTAACGCTTGAGGATCTGCGGGTCGAACTCGAGCGTGCTGGAGATCAGATAACGGTACTTGGCGTTGTCCTCGTCCCGCAGCATGTGCATGAACGCGCTGTTGTAAACTCGGTGCATGCCCAGGGTACGCACGAAATAACCTTCGAGCAGCCAGAAGGCCTCAGCCAACAACAGGGTGTCCGGCGCTTCGGCAGCCACCCGGTCCACGACTTCGCGCCAGAACTCCTTCGGCATGCAGCGCTCGAACTGTTCCCGGGTCATTCCATACTCCGAGCGGGAGGGAATCCCACCGCCGGAGCCGGGCTCCGGGAACCACAGCCGCTGGATATGTTTCTTCGCCAACGTCATCGCCGCGTCAAACCGGATGATGGGAAACTGGCGGGCGACGTGCAAAATGGTTTGAATGACCCCCTCCCGTACCTCCGGATTGAGGTAGTCCAATTGTGCGGTGTCGTTCCACGGCATGTTGGTTCCGTCGTTGCCGTGGTAGATGTAGCGCTCCGCACCAGACTGCCGATCGACCCGCTTGAACACGACCGCGGCGTCGGAGTGGTTGTAGTAGTGGTCTTCCAAGTAAACCGCAGCACGTGGGTCGTCGGAAAGATCCTGCCCCTGAAAGGTATATGCTGGATAGGGCGAGTGATCGAGCCCCAAGAACCACTGCGGATGCTGCATCACCCAACGCGAATCGATGGCCATGTGGTTCGGAACCATGTCACTCGCCATCCGAACACCGCGTGCCCATGCACGCGCCTTCAGCTCCGCAAGCGCCTCGGGCCCCCCCACGTCCTGGGCAACCTCGTAATCGTGGAGAGAGTATGCGGATGCGGCGGCCTCAGGATTGCCCATCCGCCGCTTGATCTCCCGAGAGGCACGGCTCCGCTCCCAGACCCCGATTAACCAAATGCCGGTGATCCCACGCGCAGCGATCTCATCCAATTCCTCGTCCGGCACCTGATCCAATGTCCGAATCGGACGCTGGTAGCGACGCGAAAGCTGGTCCAACCAGACATAGGTGTTCTTGGCCAAGAGCACCAGCCGCGGCATCCAATCGCGATCCTGGCTGTACTGCTCCGGCTCGTCCTCCGCAAACCGCACGTTCGGCGGCAGGGCCGGCCCCTTCCCGAAGAAGACCGGCCGATTCTCCTCCTCAATGAAATCGAGACTGGTCAGCAACCGGAATAGATCGGAACCGATATAGGCCGCCCAGTGATCCCGTAGGTAGGCGAGCTGGCCAGCCAGGGAATGCGGACTCGCCAGGGCTGGGGCACGCAGCATATCGAGCAGGCTCTTCCCCCCCGGCCCAAACCCGGGCAACCCCCGAAAAGCGCCCTCGATCTCCTCCATGATCTTGAGATACGCGGTGTGGCGCTCCAAAGCGGAGTCGTCGAAAAGCTCGCCGTAAGTGGAGAAAGCCGGATTCAGATTGGCCAACCAGAGCATCATCATCTCTTCCAACGCGATGTCGGAATGATCCACACCGTCGGTCTGGCCGCGGAGATACTCATCCAGCTCCTGTTTGCGCTGATAGACCGCCACCGGCGGGAAATCGGTCGAGAATTGATAGATCGCCTCGGTGAGCTGCGCCTCGTCCAACGCACTGCAGAGGCGCTCCTGCAGTTTACGCCAGAGCCCAGGCTCCACCTGCTTACGATACTGCGCGACGATCAGGTGCAGGATCTCGTCGATCAAGCCCATGGCGTTGATCTCAGAGGCGGAAACCGCCTGCTCTGGAAAACGCAGGAGATCGCGCTTGGCGTTCATCTTCTGGGCGAAGACTCTGGCTGCATGGAAATTAGCGAAGATCACATTCCCATTGAATTGAAACAGCCCCTGATCAAATTGATACAGGTCTCGGGCACTGCGTGACACATGAAATTCCATCATAGCTCCACCCTGGCTACGGCCTCCGGGCCATCTCGGTTCGGTCCTTGGTTGGGACCATACCTTAAGGTTCCCTTCATGCCCAGACCAGAGAATCCACCAATCCGCGGCCAATTTTTGCCGCGTTCCCCTTTTGTACCCACACAAATGCCGCTATAGAAAGGGCATGAACCGAGAACAGCCCGCACCCCCCCGGATCGCCGTGATCGGTCCCGGGAAGGTAGGAACCACGCTGGCCATTTTGCTTGAGCGTTCCCGTCTCCACGTGGACTGGTTCGGCGCCAGGGACCCCGTCCGTGCCGCTGAGGCAGCCTCTTATCTGGTCCGCCCTCCCGCGGTATGCCCACCCGAAGAGGCCGTGCGCGAGGCGGACCTGGTCCTGCTCACGGTTCAGGATGACGCGATCGAACCAGTCTGCTCCGCCTTGGCGAAGGCCGGCGGCGTTCGGCCCGGCTCCGCCTGGCTCCATTGCAGCGGCGCTCTCCCCGGCTCGGTGATGGCAAACGCATTGCATCACTTCGGCTGTCCGGTCGGTTCGATGCATCCATTGCAGACCTTTCCCACCGTGGAAGCCGGGGTGGCCCGCCTCCCAGGCGCCCTGGTTGCTTGCGAAGGCGAGCCCAACGCAGTCAGCCTCGCTTTGCGCCTTGCAAAAGCGATCGGAGGACGCCCGATTCAGATCGGCTCGGACCGCAAACAGCTCTACCATGCGGCCGCTGTCCTGGCCTGTAACGGACTGGTCGCACTGGTCGACGCTGCGCTCACCCTCACCAACGCCGCGGGGTTGCCTGAGTCGGACGCCCGCGCGGGGCTGAGCACCATCCTCGAGACCACACTCGATAACATCGAGCGCCTCGGCACCACCGCTGCCTTGACCGGCCCTGCCGCACGCGGGGATGCCGCGACCCTGAACCTCCAGTACGCCGCATTAAGGTCCGAAAATGGGCCGGTGCTGGCCGAACTCTACCGGGCGATCAACCTTCAGGCACTCGCCATCGCCCAACGCTCCGGGCGCCTCACCCTCGAACAGGCGGAAAAAGCACGCAGCGCCCTGACCCCATCCTGAACCGGAGACCTCGCGCTGAGGCGCGGTGGCGTTTGCAACCTGTTTATGGTGGTGGGTATGGTCATGCCCTGATCCAAACCAGTTGTAAGGATCACAGCAAACCCGCAACCAAACCTTTCCTTCCAGACCTTCGTGTCTTCGTGTCTTTCCCATTTACCTTTCCCCTTCCTCCTCCTCTGTATCTTTCCATACGGGATCGGATGGGGTGGGGTGGGAGGATGATCCTTCATCGCATCGGATCGAAGTATTCGCGCAGCCGGTCGAGTGAATGGTGAAGCCGAGCCCTGACCGTTCCGACCGGAAGCTCGAGCGCTTCGGCTATTTCCTTGAGGTCCATCCCGTCGATGTAGTGGAGGATGAGAGGTTCTCGCATCGATTCGGGCATGCCTCGCAGCCACTCTGCGAATGCATCCCGACCGTTCGCCCGGTTCGAGCCAACTGGCCGCAACGGCTCCAGGCGTAGGTCATCCCCCTCACCGGTCTCCCAACCGGGCAAATTCTCCAGCCGCCTGAGCGCGATGTGCCGAACTATGGGGTAGAGATAGGTCGTGAACCGCCTGTTGATCTCCATGCCGGGAAACCTGGAAACGAAATCCACAAAAGTCTCCTGAAGCACTTCCTCCGCCAGGTGCTCATCCTCGGTCAGTCGCATCGCCAGCTGATACACCCATCCCCTATACCGATCATAGAGCTGCTGAAACGCCCCGTCATCGCCGCGGTTGATCCTGGCGATAAGCTGATCATCGGAGCTCTCATGTTTATGGGGCATGAAGCCGTGTTATACCACAAGCCCCCGCCCGAAAGGAAGGTGAAGCGGGCGGGTGGAAGCCAGACTGTCTCGGTCTGGTATCCAGTCGAAATGGGGGCTGCTTGGTCCAAGGTCGGTGCGGAGCGTTTGGACGAAAGCGGGATCGTGGGCATTTGACCCACGAACCTTCCACGCCGAATCACGCATTCCATCGATACCGATACCGATACCGATACCGATTTCGATACCGATACCGATTTCGATACCGATTTCGATTTCGATGCCGATTCGTAACGATCAGCACTTGCGGCAATCTGCGGATCCAATTGTCCCACTATCCACTGGGCCGAAGGCTACTACCCCTTGCCCTCTGCCACCGCCGCCACAGTCTGGTCGAACCGCCGGAAGGCGTTGCCGAGCACCTCGGGATCGAGCATGTTCACCCCGGCACGGGCGATCAGTTCGATAGGATCGCCGGATCCGCCTGCCCGCAATAGATCGAGGTAGGCATCCGCATCCCTTTCGCCATCAAGGATCCAGCCGGCAAAGATCTGTGAGGCACAAAAGCTGGTGGCGTATTTGTACACGTAGAAATTGTAGTAGAAGTGCGGTATCCGCGCCCACTCCAAACCGATACGCCGATCCGCATCTACCGCTGGACCATAGTACTTGCTGTTGAGTTCGTAGTATCGATCGCACAACAACTCATGCGTCAGTGGCTGGCCCGAATCCGCGGCGTCATGGATCATACGCTCAAATTCAGCGAACTGGGTCTGGCGAAACACGGTGCCCTTGAAGGAATCGGCCAAGTGATTCAATAAATAGGCCCTAAACTCCGGCGATGGATTCTGCTTCAGGAGGTGATCAAGCAACAATGCCTCGTTTAGTGTGGAAGGGATCTCGGCAATGAAGATCGGGTACGAGGCAAACCGGTGAGGCTGAGCCTGATTGGCCAGCCAACTGTGCATCGAGTGTCCTAACTCGTGCGCGAGGGTAAAGACATCATCCAGCGTTTCATTGTAGTTGAGTAATATGTACGGGAGACTGTCGAAGCACCCGCTGGAATAGGCACCCGATCGCTTGCCGCGGTTTTCGTATATATCAATCCAGCGCTCCTCAAAGGCGGATTTCAGGATCGTCACATATTCCTCACCCAGGGGTGCACACGCATCGATCACCCAGGTCTTCGCTTGTTCAAACGGGACCTTGATATCAATTTCCGGCACCAACGGCACATAGAGATCATACATGTCGAGGGAATCGACCTTCAGGATCGTCTTGCGCAGCTCAATGTACTTGTGGAATCCGGGCAATGCCCGATGTACGGCGTCGATGAGGGCCTCATACAAGGAAACCGGAACATTGTCCGGGTGCAAAGCCGCTTCCAGAGCAGAGCCGAAATGGCGGACCTCAGCCTTGTAGTTGTGGTACCGAACGTTCGCGGAGAGGGTGCACGCCAGGGTGTTGCGAACCGAGCCATAGGTCTCGTGCATCGCTTCAAATGCGTCCTTGCGGACCCGTCGGTCCGGACTCATCAGGAAACTGCGATATCGGCCTTGGGAAAATTCCACCTTTTCGCCCGCGGCGTCCTCGATCTCGGGAAACCGGAGGTCCGCATTCGTGAGCAGATTGAATGCCTGCTGCGGAGCCTGAAAGAGGTCGGCTGCCTTGGACAGGAGCGTCTCCTCCTGCGCAGATAGCGTGTGGGGCTTCTGCCGCAGCAGCTTGACCATGGCATAACGTACCGGGGCGAGTTCGCTCGAATCACGCCATTGCTCCAGGACTTCCATGGGGTTGGCCAGAATCTCCGGCGTGATCCATGCCAGTTGGCCGCCGATCTTGGCGTAGCGGCTGCGTACGCGATCCATGCGGGCCTGGTTCTCAGCGTCCGCCGTGTTCTCGTCCGCCCGAAGGTGGGCATAGACATACAGCTTTTCCAGAAGCCGATCCAGAGCGGTCTCGTGCTCGAAAAGCGTCGCCAGCGCCGATGGCGAATTCAATGCCCCCCGTAAACAGAGCAACGGTTCCAGCAGCATGTCGATCCGGGCAAAATCGGCCTCCCATTCCTCGTTCGAGGCAAACATCGCCGACACATTCCACTGATGCTCCGGCGCGATCTCGGTGCGAAGAGGAAGCCTTCCAGTCGATGGCCCCGCCTCGGCCTCGGTCGCGAAGAAAAAAGTCTGGTTCATAGTCTTGCCTGTCGGTCGCTTGAAAAACAAAGCTGAATGAGATGGTTGAGTTTGAATTGGCTGGGCGACAAGATCCGGGTTGAACAGGTTAGAGGGTCGATCCGTCGCGAAGCCCCAAGGAACTGAAGATTCGACGGGTGGCATCCGATTTGTTGAGCGTGTAGAAATGGATTCCGCGTACCCCATGGTCCAGCAGATCCCTGCACTGTTCGGTCGCCCAATGGATACCTACACGCTCCACGGCTTCCGCGTCTCCGTTGCAGCGGGCGATCGCGCGCAGGAGCGGCGCCGGATAACGCATCCCCGCGGCAAGCTCCGCCATCCGCTTGAGCCCCTTTTCGGAAAGGACAGGCATGATGCCGGCCACGATCGGGATGTTGATGCCGGCCAAGGAGCAGCGATCGCGAAAATCATAGAAATCGGCGTTGTTGAAGAAGAGCTGTGTACAGATATAGTCCGCACCAGCGTCCACCTTGGCCTTGAGATAGTCCATCTCCAGCAGCCTGTTCGGTGTCGCGGGATGCCCCTCGGCATAGGCCGCAACCCCGATCCCAAACCCCTTGGGGTTGGGATGCAGTCCCGAAGCGTTAAACTTCTGGATAAATGCCACCAACTCACCGGCATAGCGAAATCCATCGCGGCCACGGTCCCAATCCATGCGGTCCTTAGGGGGGTCGCCCCCAAGGGCGAGGATGTTGTCAATCCCCTTCTCCGCATACCGCACGAGGATTCCACGTATCTCCTCCTCGGTGTGGCAGACGCAAGTCAGGTGCGGGATCGCCGGCAGGGAAGTCTCTGTCTTGATGCGTACCACCAATTGATGGGTCATCTCCCGTGTCGAGCCGCCGGCACCGTAAGTGACCGAGACGAAGGAGGGCTTCAATTCCTCCAACTGCCGAATCGTGGCCAATAAATTCTCCGCCGCCTGAGGATCGCGTGGTGGGAAAAACTCAAACGATGTCGTCGTTCGATGCTGGGCAAAGACGTCCTGTATGTGCATCTTCCGTGCCTTTCCTTCTGGAAGAACCGGGCTGGGCCTTGGAGCCACTGATACGCAATCGTTACGGCTCGGATAAGAGGTGATCATCGGCCCAATTGGGAGGTCGTGTCAACCCCCCTCCTCCCCTAGGGAGCGGACCACCAGGTTGAGAATCCCACGATCCCGGAACGGATCGAAGACCGCGAATTCTGGTGCGCCACTCTGCCGTTCACCACCGACCTCGCCCGGTCCGCGTAAGCTGAGATCACGTTCGGCGATCTCAAAGCCGTCTTCGGATTCGACGAGGACCTGTAACCGCGCCTGTTCTTCGGCGTCCGCCCCGCGGGCGATCAGGAAACAGGTGCCTGGCGCACTGCCGCGTCCAACCCGCCCGCGCAACTGATGCAAGGTGGCGAGGCCGAAGCGCTCCGCATGCTCGATCACCATCACGGTCGCCTCCGGCACGTCCAGTCCTACTTCTACGACTGTGGTCCCAAGCAAGACCGGCCGCGCGCCCGCTTGGAACGTCTCCATCACCGAGGCTTTTTCCGCTTCCGACATGCGCCCATGCACGATTGTAAGGGGTAACCCTCGCAACCAGCCATGCTCCAATCGAGCAGCACCATCGAACACTCCAGACCATGCCAGCGGCCGCACTCTGGGATCCTGGACTTCCCCGATACCCGGCCGGCCGAGCCCGTCGATGCTCGGGAACACGACATATCCACGCTCGCCCCGTTCCTCGACGGCCGTCCGGAGTGCCTGATATGCGGTCCTTGCCTGTGCGCCGACCAGGAGCTGAGTCCGGACCCCCGCCCGTCGTCCCGGGCGCTCCTGCATCACCACGATGTCCAGATCGGCGTATTGGACCTGCGCGAGCGTGCGCGGAATCGGCGTGGCACTCATCACCAGGATCGAAGCGCCCGGAGCCCGCTTGTATAGAGCTTGGCGCTGGCGAACGCCGAACCGATGCTGCTCATCAATCACCACAAGCTCTGTGCGCTGCAGCGGTGCCGAATGATCCATCAGGGCGTGCGTGCCCACCAGGATATCCGCCTTCCCATGGGCCTCCCGCTCTCGTTGATTCTGCCCGCCGCCAATCCAACCGACCGAGAAGCCGAGGGGGTGACAGAGGGCGGAGAGCCTTTCGAAATGCTGACGCGCAAGCAGGACCGTCGGTGCCATCAGCACCCCACGCCCCTGACATGCCGCGGCGGCCAGCAACAGGCCTAAGGCCACAACCGTCTTTCCCGCGCCAACATCCGCTTGAAGAAGACAGCGGAAGCGACGGCGAGCCACCAATCTGCGGCCTAGGTCCTGAATCACCCTGCGCTGTCCGGCGTGCGGTTCAAATCCCAGCCGATCCAGAACTTCGCGAGGCAATACTCCCTCGCCATGCAACCATTCCGGAATCGCTGCCTGAGTGATGGCGGAACCTTTCCATGGATCTTCCTGGGCCCGCAAGCGACGCAGGTAAGTCAGGAACATGTAGGCTTCTGTAAAGGCCAACCGATTGCGACACGCCTCGGCATCACTGAGGTCCTTCGGAAAATGGGCCCCCTCCAAGGCGGCTGCAAGACTGCGCATGCCATGCCGTCGTTGGAGTTCAACCGGGACCGGATCGGGCAGGCGTGCGGCGAATTGGTCGAGGCACCGGCGCACGATCATGCGCATCCTGCGTTGAGTCAGACCTTCGGTCAGACCATAGATAGGAACAATCCGCCAGAGGTGCAGGGAATCGCGCTGGTCAGCCGTCTCCTCTCCGGCCTCCAAAGGTTCCCATTCCGGGTGCTGTATCTCCCATTGCATCCCACGGAGACGCAAGCGGCCGTAGCAGACCAGCCAGCCGATTTCGGAGAAGACCGGGACCAAATAGGGCGCCTGAAACCATCGGAGCGTGACGTACTCGTCGTTCAGACTGCTCAGCCCGAGAAGGACCGTTAATTGCTCCGGTCTGCCGCGCATCGAGGGAGTGTGCGTGACACGAACCACGCGTCCCTGAAGAAAGGCCGGGGATCGATCCCGTAGTTCACCAAACCGCGCCGGCCGGCGGCGATCCTCCAGCCGCCGGGGTAAGCGCCAGAGGAGATCGTCAATGGCCGATATGCCGATCCGCTCCAGCAGCCTGGCACGTTCGACACCGACCCCTTCGATCTGTCGCACACCAAGCCTTCCAGGCCCTCGGTGCCCCCGAAACATGGGCGATGATCGCTCCATTGTTACTTAAAACCCCACGCGTGTTACGCAAAACGGCGTGCACCGATGTTCTGCATCATGTGCACGCCGTTCATGAGGACCCTCCGGTGACAATTCACGCCAAGAGAGAGATTCCAAACACCGGTCGATACCAGCAACCAAAGGGGTTAGTTGCCCTCTCTGACCAATTCCTCTTCCCACTCCGGCAGACCGAATTGTCCCTTTTCTGCGGTGATATATGGGCTCTTATATAACTGCTGCGCGACGCTGATCTGAGGATCCTTCGCTTTCGATTCAAAGCCTTCCTTCTGGATCGACTTATACAGCTCGTCGATGTTCATGGTCGCGCCCGCACGTCGCAAAACCTTGATCGCGAGTGCGACCGCAGACCCATCGCGGGGGCGGCGGGCACGGCGACGGCGCCCCAGGCCGGGCAAGGCCTGCGGAACCGGTTCTGACTTCTGGATGCCGTCGCCGTTGGGGGAAAGCCTGCCGGATGGCTCGTCACCAGCCGCTGCGGGAGCGGGAGGTGGCGTGGCAATCCCCTGGCCGCCTGTAAACCCAACACCGAAAGTGGACACGACCTTGACTTCGCCCTTAGGCCTGCTGTTGCGCACCGATTCTTGAAACCCCTTCAACTCCTTGTCGGGTATCGCGTCGGTGAATCGAACCACCAAACCGTTTGCATCCTCGACTTCGAACTCGACAACACAGTAAGGCATCCTGTCCCGCGCAGCCAGCTTCGCAGCCATTCGATAGGCGTGTGCCACCTCACGACGATACTGTGCCTCTTCAATATCCCCGGCACGATCGTCAATGATGATGGCTTCCTCACGCGCCCTCGTCGGTCGCTCCCACTTATCGTTCATTTTGCTGTTCCCCTATGATCCTCATCGTATCTCATGAAGCCTTGTCCGCGTTTTAGGTCAGCCCCAGCTCCGTACCGAGAATCGACGCTACCGGGTGCGGAAACCCGCTGGATCTCCCAGATATTGCTGTGCCACAGCCCAGGATCTCACCCCCCCAAAACCCTTCGCCCGACAATGGTAGTGTCAAAGATGTCCCAATCGGTCAGCAGGGATGAATCTCTCTTGTACCAGTGCCTCGATCTGAATCCTAAACCTTGCCCCACCCCATCCTGCCTCAAGGGGTAGCCCCATCATTGCCAGATTGCATATCGCCCTCTTGCACAATCTCATACGGGCCATGTGCCTAGGCAATGCTGGACACACAGTATGCCCAGGATCGATCTCAGGTTTACATAGATTAACTCATGGATCTCCAGATAACCAGTGTTTTGTCCAAAAAACATAAAGTTTATAGGAATCCAGGCGCAGGTTTCCAATGGTTGCCTGCTTATTCACCTGCGCACCAGCGATCTTCACAATACGGCACTACATGGTTGAGGTGCCATCTCCCCTGATCTGTCGCTGATGTTCTCTAAAGGTAGCATTCCCCGGTTCCAACTGCAATGCTTTTTCTACGAGTTCAAGTGCGTTTTGGCGATCTCCACGCTTGAATTGTACCCAGGCCAAGGTGTCGTACGAGACGCCGGATTGCGGCTGGGCCTCCAACAGGCGCTCCGATAGCTCCAATGCCAGATCCAGTTCCTCGCCAAATTCCGCTAAGAGCCAGGCCAGGTTGTTCACAGCAACCAGGTTATTGGGGTCCAGCTCGTAGGCACGACGGTAGCTGCGCAGCGCCTCGCGACGATTCTCCCTCAATACATGATACTTCCCCAACTCCTCCCAGACCACCGACGAATCCGCATCCAGTTCCAATGCCCGATCCAGCTCCTGCTTGGCAGCTTGCAACTGCCGGGATTCCAGAAGCACCCGCCCCATGAAGAGATGGATCAGTGCGTTGTCCGGATCCAAGATCGATGCGTCCTGAAGCGTCTGAATGGCTTCCGCCGGACGCCCGATTTGAGCATACAGCGCCGCCAGGTTGACGTACCCCTGAAGATCCTCGGGATCCTTTTGAATCGCCTCTTGCGCCTGACCCAGGGCCTGTTGAATGCTGTTCAGCTGATCGTATTTTGCCGATGCCCGCAAGGCCCCATCTTCATCCCCGAGAAACGAGAGCATTCGGGAAAGGTGAAAGTGCGCGTGCCGATGCTCGGGGCGCAACGCAACCGTCCGCTCAAACGCCTCGCGCGCGCCTTCAAAGTCGCCCAATTCCTCCAGACACAGCCCCAACTCGTAGTTTGCACCCGGATGCTGCGGATCGATCGAAATCGAACGCTCGAAGGAGTCCCGAGCTGCAGCGTATTGGCCCTGGAGCAGCTTGCACATTCCAAGGTAATAGTTCGCAAAGAAATGCTGCGGGTCCTTTTGCATCACCAAGGCAAATTGCCGCTCCGCGGCCTCGTACTCTCCGCGATTCGCATAGATCCAACCCAAATGCGCCAAACTGTTGAATCCCGCCCCCTCCGGCCCCAATCGGATGGCATGGCGCAACGCCCGCTCAGCCAGTCCAAATTCATTTCTATGACTGTAGACCACCCCAAGCGCGTGAAAGACAATGGGATTATCAGGATCAAGCACCAGCGCCGCGACCAGGCTGTTCAATGCCGCCGCCGTGTTCCCGGAATCCAAACGAGACTTGGCCTCGAGCTGAAACTGCAGCACCATCTTCCGAACGTCGTCCTGCGATAGATCGCCCGATGCCAGGCGTTGGGTCTCCGCTCGATCGACATCGACATCGATTTCGAAGATCGGATCGTCTCCCCACAAAAATTTCCAGCCGAGCATGAAGACCGCAGCAGCCAAAAGCATTAACCCGATTGCCGCTTTCCATGCGACTCCTTCCTCGCGGACCAGACCGGCTAAACTTCTTCCTGGCATTGATCGTTCCCCCATCCTCAACACTCACGCAACTATCTCGAATCCTTCTCTCGGCTTCCGAATCTACGTGGATGCCCGTGACAAGAAATATACTACACCCAATCTGCAGCAAGCCCCAGTGAAACTCGATGACAATCAGGAACTCCAAACGGGATCGTTTCCCGCTCCCTCCACTCAAGCCCATCGAGACGACGCTTGTCAAACACGAATCAGCCTGCGAGGTGTGAACGATAGCAAGCACGAGACCTAACAAGACAATCGTCCCTTCCCTGGTGAGAAAGGCCTGCCACAGAGGCCACAGAGGCCACAGAGGCCACAG
>CALLYA010000043.1 GCA_937875495.1 uncultured Verrucomicrobiota bacterium | reverse complement strand
CTTTCCGGGTCCGGATGGGGAGGTCAGGTTGAGAATGCGGCTACCTTTTCGGACGGGCTCTAGCCAGGTCGAAAACGCCTCTGCGCCTCTGCGCCGAATGGATCTGAACTGGGGCTCTACTACTACGGCTACTAGCCAGGTCGAAAACGCCTCTGCGCCTCGGCGCCCTCTGCGCGAGGATCTCCGGATCCGGATGGGTTGGTCTGGCCAACTGCTTTCTGTCCACTGGGCCGAAGGCCCTTGTTGCCGATCGATCGCTGAACGGGTAGGATGCCGCTCGACCGATCGAACGAGTGGAAAACCCCGCAACCTGCCTGAGGACGATTGCATGACATCTTTTCGAGTTGGATCACTCCTCCTTCTGACCTCGCTCATCCTGGTCTGCACCGGCGCGGCGGAGACGCGGCGGACCGACTACGTCAATCCGTTTCTGGGGACCGCGCCCCTGACCGATCCCGTCCAGATCGGCTATACCCCGCCACGCGATTGGCGTGTATGGGCGGGGCTCGTCTTCCCCGGTGCGAGCTTGCCGAACGCGATGGTGCAGCTCAGTCCTATCACGGAGTTCGGCAGTGGTGCGGGCTATGAGTATGAAGACACGGAGATCCTTGCCTTCACCCACACCAACAAAGGCCATTGGAATCTCTGTCATATCCCCGTCATGCCTGTGATCGGTCCCCTGGACCCGCGTGACTTCGCCTCGCCGTTCAGTCACGCGAAGGAGTCGGCGCGCCCAGGCTATTATCAGGTCGATTTGGAGCGGTACGGCATCCATGCGGAGTTGACCGCTACCCTGCGGTGCGGGGTCCATCGGTACACGTTCCCGCAGGCGGCTGACCGTATGTTGGTCGTGAACCTATCCGTGTCGAACGAACGTGTGCGGGACTGGGCGATCGAGGCCGACGGTACCCACGCATTCCAAGGCTTTCAACGGGCCAGCGAGACCGTCTTTTTTTACGCGAAGACGAACCAGCCGATCGCCGAATTGGAGACGGTGGAAAGCGGGCGCAGGGGGTTGCCGGTCGTACGGCTCGAGCCGGCGGAGGGTCCGCTGGAGCTTCAAATCGGCCTCTCCTTTGTCAGTATCGAGAACGCGCGCGCCAATCTCGATCGGGAGATCGGTGGGAAGGACTTCGACACGGTCCGTGCCGAGGCTGATGAGACTTGGGAGCAATTGTTATCGAAGGTGCGCGTGACCGGTGGGAGCGAGCGTGAAAGGATGCTCTTTTACTCCTCGCTCTACCGCTCGTTCCTCTGGCCGGCGCTCCGATCGGATGGCAACGGCGCGTTCACCGATGTCCGCCGCACGGTGGACCAGGCCGATTTTTCTTACTACACCAACCCTTCCCTGTGGGATACGTACCGCAATAAGCTGGTCCTGCTCGGCCTGTTGTCGCCGGAGGTGACCGTCGATGTCATTCGCTCATTGATCGAGAAGGGTGAGAAGACCGGGTTTATCCCGACCTTCTTCCACGGTGATCACGCGGCACCGTTCATCGTGGGATCATACTTGCGCGGGCTTCGCGGTTTCGATGTGGAAAAGGCATACTCGCTCCTGTATCGCAACGCGACGATCGAGGGCGGGCCGCGGCCGTTCATCAATGAATATATGGAGCGGGGATACATTTCCACCCCGCCTGTCGAGCGGCCGCGGGTGGAGACCAAGGCGAAGGCCGGCGTGACCAAGACCTTGGAGTATGCTTACGACGACTACTCGCTTGCGCTGTTGGCCAATGAGCTTGGGAACGACACCGACCATACGCTCCTGATGGGGCGAGCCGGAAACTACAAGAACATGTTCGACCCCTCGACCGGGCTGATGCGCGGCCGGTTGGAGGACGGGAGTTGGGTGGAGCCGTTTGATCCGCAATTTCCTTATTACGAATACATGTACCGCGAGGCGAACGCCTGGCAATCCAGCTTCTTCGCGCCGCATGATACCGCGGGCTTGATCGCGCTGCACGGCGGGGCGGAGGCGTTCGAGCGAAAGCTGGACGAGCTTTTCAGCATCCCATGGAATCCGCAACACATCGCCCGGAACATCTCCAGCTTTATCGGTCAGTATTGCCACGGCAACCAGCCGGACCACGGTTATCCGTACCTCTACTACTGGGTGAACAAGCAGGAAAAGACGCAGGCGCTCCTGGATCGGCTGTTGCGCGATTTTTACGGAATCGGCGAGCACGGGCTCGCGCTCTGCGGCATGGACGACACCGGCGAGATGTCTGCCTGGTATGTCTTCAATGCCATTGGCATATATCCATACTCCCCGGCCGATCCGGAGTACATCGTGACCGTGCCGATCTTTGATAAGGTCGAGCTTGAGTTGAGTGCGGGCGTGGTCTTCACCATCGAGCGTGAGCACTCCGGGCGCCGGATCGAGAAGCTCACCTGGAACGGCACCCCATTGGACCGCCCGATCATCCCCCATGCATGGCTCGCCAGCGGCGGCCGCCTTGTCATCACCACCACGGACAACTGACGGGCCGGAGAGCCTCCCGCAGAGGACGCAGAGGTCGCGATGGCGTTTTCGACATGCGTATGGGGGTGGGATGTTTCCATGCTCTGCCCCCAACTTTTTTTGAGGAAATCTGTAAATATCCCATTTTAGCACACCGACAAGGTTCAGGCGCGAGCAACCGCGAGTCGTCCTACTCTTACTCCTACTCCTACTCGTACTCGTACTCGATTTCCCAACTTCTCGTGATCCAGCTCCAATCCCACCCTCGTGTACGGGAACGTGTACCGCTTCGCTGTGTACGCGTACGTTTCTGGGTCCCACAATGTCGTTGCGGAAAACTGCTCCGATATAGCTGCATTCCCCCCTCCCAACGCCCTTCTGCGTTCTCTGCGTTCTCTGCGGGAGTCCTCTCCAGTCAGCCCCGGAGAGATTTCGTTGTGGCCCAATTGGGTTTGCTTGCCGAATCCCGCTTCCCATCGCTACCGACGCCGATTCCGATATCGACCCCGATTGTTCCATTGCCAGACCTCCCCGCTGGGCCGAAGGAACACCCAATTTGCTCCCTGACCCATCAGAAGGGATACTTGGTCGGCCAGCCGGGTCCATGGGCCGGGAGCCGACTGGCTGGAGCGAATCTGAACGACGATACAACAGCCGGGGGAATCCGCCCCGCTTCCCCCAGACGCAAAGCGAGTTGAGCCGTGCCACGCCGCGAAGATATCCACACTATTCTCTTGATCGGTTCGGGCCCCATTGTGATCGGGCAGGCCTGTGAATTCGATTATTCCGGGACACAAGCATGCAAGGCCTTGAGGGAGGAGGGTTACCGGGTTGTCCTGGTCAATAGTAATCCCGCCACCATCATGACCGATCCGGAGTTTGCGGATCGGACCTACATCGAACCGATCACCCTGGAGGCGGTCGAGCGGATCATCGAAAAGGAACGGCCGGATGTGCTCCTGCCGACGCTTGGCGGACAGACCGCGCTGAACCTGGCGATGAACCTGCATGAGCAGGGGATCCTCGCCAAGTACGGGGTTGAAATGATCGGTGCGCGTGCGGACGTGATCCGCAAGGCGGAGAGCCGCGACGAGTTCAAGCGCGCGATGCGCGCGATCGGGCTTGGCCTGCCGCATTCCGGGATCGTGACCAACATGGACGAGGCGCAAAAGGTCGCCGAGGAGATCGCCTCCTATCCCCTGATCATCCGCCCGAGCTTCACGCTCGGTGGCAGTGGCGGCGGCATCGCGTACAACCCCGAGGAATACGATCGCATGATCCGGCGCGGCCTCGATCTGAGTCCCGTGCGCCAGGTGCTCGTCGAGGAGTCGGTCGTCGGGTGGAAAGAGTTCGAGATGGAGGTAATGCGCGATGTGAAGGACAACGTCGTCATCATCTGTTCCATCGAGAACCTGGATCCGATGGGGGTTCATACCGGCGACAGCATTACCGTCGCCCCCGCCCAGACCCTGACCGACAAAGAGTACCAGATGATGCGCGACGCCTCGATCGCGGTCATTCGCGAGATCGGTGTCGAGACCGGCGGCTCGAACATCCAGTTCGCGATCAATCCCGAGGACGGCCGGATGGTGGTGATTGAGATGAACCCGCGCGTATCGCGGTCATCTGCGCTCGCATCCAAGGCGACCGGGTATCCGATCGCCAAGATCGCGGCCAAACTCGCGGTCGGCTACACGCTCGATGAGCTGCCGAACGACATCACCCGCGAGACTCCGGCCTCGTTCGAACCGACCATCGACTATTGCGTCGTGAAGGTCCCCCGGTTCACTTTCGAGAAATTCCCGCTCGCCGATCCGACCCTGACGACCCAGATGAAATCGGTCGGCGAGGCCATGGCGATCGGCAAGACATTCAAGGAGGCCTTGCAGAAGGCGCTTCGCTCCATGGAGAACAGTCGGGCCGGCCTCGGTGCGGACGGCAAGGCCGAAACCGGCGGACCCGAGGGGGAGCTGCCTGATCGGGATCTCATCCTCCGGCGGTTGGTCACGCCCAACCAGCACCGCATCTTTTTCCTCCGGCATGCCTATCGCGCGGGGATGACCACCGAAGAGATCTTCCGGCTGACCAAGATCGACCCCTGGTTCCTCGACAACATCCGGCAGTTGGTCGAGTTCGAAGGGGAGCTTGCCGGCCTCGGCTCGCTGGATGCCCTCGTGGCACAGCCGGAACTCTTTCACGAGGCCAAACGCATCGGGTATAGCGACCGACAATTGGCCTTTCTCACCGGCAGCCGCGAGGAGGAGGTGCGCTCCGCGCGCTACGGACTCGGGCTCAAACCGGTCTTCGGTCTCGTCGACACCTGCGCAGCCGAGTTCGAGGCCTACACACCCTATTTCTACTCCACGTACGGGCGCACGGACGAGGTCCGCCCGAGCGACCGGCGAAAGGTGATGATCCTGGGCGGCGGTCCCAACCGGATCGGGCAGGGGATTGAATTCGATTACTGCTGTGTCCATGCCTCCTTCGCCCTGCGCGAGGCCGATTTTGAAACCATCATGGTCAACAGCAACCCCGAGACTGTCAGTACAGACTACGACACCTCGGACAAGTTGTTCTTTGAGCCGCTCACCCTGGAGGACGTGCTCCATATCTACGAGCGGGAGCAGTGCTGGGGCGCGATCGTCCAGTTCGGGGGGCAGACGCCGCTGAACCTCGCCAAGGGCCTGCAGCAGGCAGGGGTCAATATCATTGGGACCTCGCCCGACAGCATCGACCGCGCCGAGGATCGCCAGCGGTTCCAGCAGATGCTCCACAGCCTCAACCTCAAACAGCCGCCCAACGGGATTGTCACCAACGCTGAACAGGCGATTGAGGCCGCTCATAACATCGGTTACCCAGTCTTGGTCCGGCCTTCGTATGTGCTCGGCGGACGCGCCATGGAGATCGTCTTCGACGATGCCTCGCTCCAGAAATACATGCGGGATGCGGTCATTGCCTCCGAAGATCGCCCGGTGCTCATCGATAAATTTCTGGAGAACGCGATCGAGGTCGATGTCGACTGCATCAGTGACGGCAGTCGTGTGGTGATCGGCGCGGTGATGGAGCACATCGAGCAGGCCGGCGTCCATTCCGGTGACAGTGCATGCGTGATCCCGCCACACAGCCTCAGTACGGAGATCGTCGATCGCATTCGCGAGCAGACCCGTGCCATGGCCCTGGAACTCGGGGTTCGTGGTCTGATGAACGTCCAGTACGCCGTTCAGGACGGTGAGGTGTATGTCTTGGAGGTCAATCCGCGCGCGTCACGCACCATCCCATTTGTCAGCAAGGCAATCGGTGTGCCGCTGGCCAAGTACGCCTCGCTTGTGATGATCGGTAAGACCTTGGACGAGATCGGCTTCACGGAGGAGCGCGTCCCGCGCTACTACGCCGTGAAAGAGGCGGTTCTTCCGTTTGTCCGGTTCACCGGATCGGATGTGTTGTTGGGACCCGAAATGCGCTCCACCGGTGAGGTGATGGGGATCGACCAGGACCTCGGCATGGCGTTTGCCAAGACGCAGATGGCCGCCGGGGGGGCGCTCCCTGACCGTGGCGGCGTCTTCATCAGTGTGCGCGATGAGGACAAGCCGGAGATCCTGACCGTGGCCAAGACATTGGCCGGCCTCGGGTATGAGATCTTTGCGACCGATGGAACGGCTGCCTATCTCTATGAGCGTGGCGTGGAAAGCGCCCTCTTGTTGAAGGTGTCGACCGGTCGGCCGAATGCGCTCGACCTGGTCAAGCAAGGGCGGCTCTCGATGATCATCAACACACCGGCGGGGTACGGTTCCCAACGGGACTCCAACTCGATCCGCCGGGAGGCGCTCTATCGCGGCATTCCGGTCTTTACCACGCTCGCCGGCGCGAAGGCCGCCGCCAATGGTATTGTGGCCCAACGCAACCGGTCCCTGACCGTCACTCCTCTGCAGGATTACCATGCCAATGTCTGATCACGCCGATCCCACTCGGACCTGTGAATGCTCTCCAAAAAAACGGGAGCGCTTGCTGGAGACCGCGACGGTGGCGCGCCAGGAGGTCTTTCGGGGCGATTATCGCTTGATCTGGATGCGTGCGCCACGGATCGCGGCATCGGTCCGCCCCGGACAGTTTCTCCACCTGCGGGTACCGCATCTGGACGCGCAACTGATGCGACGGCCGTTCAGTATCTTCAAGGTCGAAGGGGAACTGTTGGCCTTGCTCTACAAGGTCGTAGGTTCGGGCACCTCCCGCATGGCGCTGCTGGAAACCGGCGAGTCGATGGAACTGCTGGGACCGCTGGGCAACCCCTACACCCCACCTGAGGCCGGCGTGCACCCCGTGCTGGTGGCCGGCGGGTATGGGACCGCCGCGATGTATCTCTTGGCCCAGGGGTGTCCGGAGAAAGGGACCCTGTTCATCGGCGGCAGGACGGCCGGGGATATCCTCTGTGCCGAGGATTTCGAGGCTCTCGGCTGGCGGGTCGAGATTGCGACCGAAGACGGCTCGCGTGGGACCCGGGGATTGGTGACCACCCCGCTCGACGCTTGGCTCGCACGTGCCCGCGGCCGGCTCAAGCTCTACTCGTGCGGACCGAACGGCCTGCTCAAAGTCGTCTCCGAGATAGCCAAGAAGCGCGAACTCCCATGCGAGATCTCCGTCGATATGCCGATGTGCTGCGGAGTCGGCGCATGCCTGACCTGCGTCATCAAGGTCCGCCCCGCGCCCCCTGCGGAGGGTGCCGCTGAGTCGCCTTCGTTTGAATGGGCACGCACCTGCACTGAAGGCCCGGTCTTCGATGCACGCGATGTCATCTGGTAGCGCCCCAGCTGGAGCCCGTCCGAAAGCCAAGCGGGGCTCTTCGGATCCGGATAGGGAGGACTCGCGCAGAGGCGCAGAGGCGCAGAGGGGGGAATAGGGAGGACAGGAGATGAATCTGCTTTCTGCAACTGCCTTGGACAGCAGGCAACGGATAACCCCAAAATCCCCCCTCAAAAAAAGGTTTGGATCAAGGCATTGACCCTACCCACCCCCTTGCCTTGGTCGAAAACGCCTCCGCGCCTCCGCGCCTCTGCGCGAGGCCTCCGGTTCCGGATGGTCGGAAAGCGCTCCGGCCGGGATTCGCGTCACTTCAGGTCCATTCGTGGTGCGCTCCGGCCATTGCCACGCCCCGCAGGGTGGTTTCCGGATCGGGCGCGATCGCGATCGGTGCGCCGATCGCCTGCGCGAGTCTGCTGACCAACGAAGGATCGCCCGCACCGCCGCCACCGGCGACCACGCAGGCCGGATCGCCGACGGCGGAACGTAGTCCCATCGCGATCGCACCGAATTGCTCCGCCATGGCGTCGAGCATCGACAGCGCCAACGCTTCGGCGTTGGTGTCGAGCCGGATACCGGTCCATGCCGCCGCGGCGCGCGGTGGCCAGTCGGGACTCCGCTCGCCGGTGAGATGCGGGATGGCGTGGGGGACCGTGGCTGTGCCCGCACGCTTGACCAGTTGAGCATAGGTAAGCGGCTCCTCGCCCAGCCTGAGCGTGCGTGCCAGCCAGTGGATCAGGCTGCCGCAATTGTTGGTCGCCCCGCCCAGCAGCACGCGCTCCTGGGTCAGGCGATAGCAGAACAGGCCTGGCGGTATGCACCCGGGATCCGGAATGGTGGTCAACACGCGCAACGCCCCGCTGGTGCCGAGGTTCAGCGCCCATTGGGTCTGCTCGACACAGCCGGAGCCGATATTGCTGCAGGCTGCATCGGGCCAGATCGGCAGGAGTCCGCTCAGGTTTTCCGGCAACCGGGAACCGGGCCGACGTCGGAGAGGTAGACATTCATCGTGCTCGACCAGGCGCTCCAGCTGGTGTGGGACCAAATCGAGCGCGGAAACCAGGTCCGGATCCCAGCCCGCGCTGTGCAGATCGTAGAGTCCGCTGCCGGCCGCCAGGCCGTGCCCGACCGTGGCCGCGCCCGTCCAGCGCAGCTGCAGCCAGCCACCGCTCGATACCCAGCGCTGCCCCCGGTGCCATTGGATTCCGCCCGCCCTACGCAGACGCGCGAGGCGGGCAAAGGGGAAGCAGGGGTGTAAGAAACAGCCGGTCCGCTGGTGATATTTCTCCGGATCGAACTCGTTGCGCAGCTCTTCAGCCGTGGCGGCGGATTCGGTATCCGCCCAGGTGAAGAGCGGAGTGATGGGCCAATCGGCCGGGTCGATGCCGAGGATGCTGTGGAGGAAGGTCGCCCCGGCGAGGACCACTTCTGCGCCCTTGGGCGCGGCCATCGCGGCCTGCGCGATCGCGCTCTCCACCTGTTCCGCCCAGCGCACCGCCGAGAGCTCACGCTCGTCCCCGGTTTCGGCGGCGTAGGGGATGGCGATGCGCGGACCGCACGGAACCGGCTCGTCGGGGGCGCGCAGCTCAAACAGCTGGGCGCGGACCGATCCGGTGCCGGCGTCGAAGGCGAGCAGAAAATCTGCATTCGGTTTGGTGCTACTCATTTTGAGGCGGGAGGTTGGTGCAGAGGTGAAGTGGGGGACCAGGAAGCGCGGCGGACAGCGTTGGCCGAGGCTGCCATAGGTCGGATCCGCATCATAGCTTGAGCTCGTCCGAAAAGGTAGCCGCTTTCCCGACCTGACCTCCCCATCCGGACCCGGAAAGCCTCCCGCAGAGGGCGCGGTGACGTTTTCGACCAACCTATCGGGGTGGGTAGGTTCCATGCTCTGCAGCCTACTTTTGGGGTTTTTTTTCAGTGATACCGATTCAGTTGACCAAGGCAGTTGTTGAAAACTGCTCCGATGTAGGTCCCCTTTTCCCCCCTCCCAATACACCTCTGCGATCTCTGCGGGATACCTCCGCATCCGGATCCGAAGACCTTTTCGGATACCCTCCAGCTAACCAAGCCTGTTGCGGGAATCACCGCAAACCCGCAAGCAAAGCTCCCCATCCCCCCTCTGCGCCTCTGCGCCTCTGCGCGAGACCTCCCCATCCGGCGGTGAGCCATGTTTTTTTGTCCTGGCGCGTTTTTTTTTTAAGGCGCGGTTTGAGCTCCTGGTAGGGTTGCTGTTCCGCCCCCTTTATCCGGCATTTCGGTAGGCTGCGTTCTCGGTTTTAATCGCTTAGTTTCAAGGCTTTGCGCGTGCTAGTGCGCGGTCGGTCCGGTGGTCTTCATGCCTCCCATACCCACGGCTTCCGTCCCGACCGCCCCCGGCTCGCCGGACCGCTCCGCGCCCGTGAGGGGGTAATGTCGACTTGAAGGGTCGTTAATTCTCTTCTAGTATGGTGCGCTGCACGCGACGGGTGGAAAATGGGCCTGACCCTTTACCCGGGTGTGCTTCGTCACTCCTATCTTTATGACCCGTTGGGACGCAAGCCCTTCATGAATACCGTTCAAGAGATCCAATTCCAACAACGATCGGCCGAAGACCGAGCTGAAACCCGCGTACGTCAGCCGTGGCAGGCGCCTGGGCGGGGGATCGGGCTCGATTCGGTGCAGGTCGAAGAACTGAATCGCCGATTTGAGAAGCTGCATCCGCGTGCGCTGCTGCGGTGGGTGTTCGAGCGCTACGGCGAGCGGGCCGCCATCGGAACCGCATTCGGCGCCTCGGGCCTCGTCATCATCGATATCGCGCATCGCGTCTGGGCGCAGCCGCCTATGTTCACCATTGATACGGGATTTCTCTTTCCCGAGACGCTCAAGCTGATCGATGCACTCGAGCACCGTTACGGCACCCGCATCGAACGCCTTCAGCCGGAGCTGTCTGTGCATGAACAGGCCGACCACTATGGGCCCAAGCTGTATCAGACCAACCCCAATCTCTGCTGCGCGATGCGTAAGGTCGCGCCGCTGGAGCGGAAGCTGCCGCATATCGACGCCTGGATTGTCGGTCTTCGCCGAAGTCAGGGCGAAGGCCGCGATAAGACCCCGCTCCTGCAGATCCATCGGACCCCTCACGGGCAGGAGATATTGAAGGTGGCGCCGATGGCGCTCTGGTCGAAGGGGGAGGTCTGGGACTACATCCTGAGCAACCAGCTAGACTACAACCCCCTGCACGATCAGGGCTACCCAAGCATCGGCTGCTGGCCATGCACCGCGAAGGTGATGCAGGACGATGCCGGCGAGCGCGCAGGCCGCTGGGCCGGGTCCGGGAAGTCCGAGTGCGGACTCCACACATTCAGCCAGACACAGGAAGAAGACGCCCAAGCACCCGACGGAAATTTCCCAATGAACACACCTCTTGGCGGACGATTGCGTGACCGAACGGTCGATGGAACGGAAGGTCTGGCGTTGGCGCATCATGCGGCCTCCCTGCCTACACTTCAGTTGGATCCCTTCCAGCAGTCCGATTTCGAGCTGCTGGCCTCAGGCGCGTACAGTCCGCTCGAGGGTTTCATGCTGCCGGAAGACTACCACGGGGTCCTGGACCAGATGCACCTGGAGAACGGACTCCCCTTTCCGGTGCCGGTCACATTGGCCGTAGGGGTTGAGGTCGCCGAGCGCCTGGAAGAGGGCGGGGAAGTCGCGCTCAACGGCGTCGCGGGCGACCTGCTCGGCGTGATGACGCTGGAGCGGATCTATCCACGGGCGCGCGCCAAGGAATTGACGAAACTGCTTGGATCGGAAGATCCATCACATCCGGGGACGCGCTGGTTCCAGCGGTCGGGCGAGGTCCTGCTTGGCGGTGCGATTCGCGCCGTGCCCGCGCCCTCACGCGATCCCTTCCGGCAGCTTCGGCTCACCCCGCAAGAGAGCCGCGCGATGATCCAACGCCGCGGCTGGAAGAGCGTGGTCGGCGCGATGCCGTTGCATCCGCTGCATCGTGGGGACGAGTACCTCCTCCGCACCGGCCTGGAATTGACCGACGGGGTGCTGCTGATGCCGCTGCTCGACCAGCCGACCGCCGATGTCTTTTCCACCGCCGCTCGTGTCGAGGCGATGAAGGCGGTGATGGCGAGCCAATTCCCGCAGACACGGGTCGGCTATGCGGGGCTGCCGTTGCGACTGCGCTATTTCGGCGCGCGCGAGGCGGTCTTTCATGCCCTCCTGGCGCGGAACTACGGCTGCACGCATTTCCTGGTCCCAGCTTCCCACCCCAGCCTGGAACAGCTTCCGGGGGGCGTGGATTCACGGACCCTGTTCGACACCTTCCCTCAGGGATCGTTGGGGATCACACCCCTGTGCATGGATACCACCGTGTTCAACAAGGTGACCCATGAGATCGAGACCTGGAAGACCAGCGCGTTTGACGATGACCGATGCGAGCCGATCCAGTGGTCTGCGCTCGTGCAGCTCCTGGAACGTGGCGAGCGCCCCGCGCCGCACCTGATGCGGGAGCAAGCCGTGGATATTTTGAGCCTCGACCTGCAGTCGCGTCCTGACTATTGTATCTGAACCGTTCGAACAAGAGGCCGGAAGAGAACCCCGGCCAAATCTGATTGGACACAAGAGGAAAGAGGAACCGGGGACGGTGCTTGCAGTGTCCATGGTTTCCGCGGTTTGCCGTGAACGTTGGGATCAGCTGGTTGCGATGGGCGTTTCGAGGTCGTTGGGTTGCTGCGAAAGCCGATTGCGCCTGACATAGCACGGGTCGCACTGATTGGTTCGGCCGTGCTTGGAACAAGCGCTCCTCTACGTTCCGCCATCGCGCGTTTCGCGTTGTCGCGGTCTTGACCCTTGGCCTCTTTCGCACACTTCCGACCCTTTACCTTCTTCGTGGTTGGAACAAAACCGGGGGATGGATAGTGAAGTCGCGCCGATTCGTGATGCTGATGGTGGGAGCGTTGGTCCTGATCGTGACGGGATTATCCGTGTGGCAGCGGTATCACTCCCCCGGCTTACGTATCGGGAAGATCGAGGCGCTTGCTGAGGCGGGACGATTCTCCGAGGCACAGGCGGAGATCGAGCGATTAGAGCGATCAGGACGGGACGATTTCGATGTGGTGCTCCTGAACGACCTGCGCGCGAAGATCCTGTTTGAGCAGGGGCGTCAGCTTGAGCAATGGAACGATGTCCTTCGCAGTCGCGCTCTCTACCTGGAAGCGGTCCGGGTCGCACCGGCGAGCGAATCGGCCCGGCTCGCTGCGCAGAAGTCCTGGGAAAGTCTGCGCAATGTCGACATCGATGTCGCGCGCCGCCTGTTTGATCTGGCCTATCCCCGGGCCGACCATCCGGATGGGATCGACAACTGGTGGGCCGATCTGGATCGTGCCGTCGCACGCAGGCCGACTTATAAGCTGTTCGATTTTGTGCCGAGTCAGTGGGGCTTTTCAGGCAGTTGGGACTGGGGTGACCCATTCGCCGTGCTCGAGGCGATGCAGGCGGCCGAAGCAGAGGGCGCGCTCCATGAGCTCCATGAGCTCACGCGCCATGGCCTGGATACTTGGCGGTTCAATCTGTTGCTGTGGACCGGTCAGGTGGAGGAGGCGCGGGCGCAGTTGCAGGCGTTGTTCCCGGATCAGACCATCCCTGAAGATATCGAGTTCTTTTCGGGCAACTATACCGATCACCTCCGGAATCCGAATGCAACCAATCTGCAGGAGGTTACCTTCGGCCGGCAATTGCGTGCCGAGCCGGGTGAGCCGTCTGCATCGGTGGTCTTGCGCGTGGTCTATGAAGGCCGTCCGCTTTCCGGATTGTGGGCGCTCCTCCAACGGGTCGATGGGAGTGTTGTGTCGTACCAATCGACCTCATTCAGTGGGCTCCCGATCGGACTGCATTCCTACTCCAACCCTCCGAAACAAGTGGCGTATTCCGGCCTGACCGATGCCGACGGAATGGTTCGTGTCGAGAACCTGCCTCCGGGGGATTATCTCTGGCGGTTTTATATGAGCACCCGCGACCTCGATCCGGATTGGCCTGACTACAGGACCATCTTCGATAAGGAAAACGAGATCCATGTGAAGGCGGGGGAGACCTTTGAGAGTACCCTGACAATTCAGCGGCAGTACCGGGTTGATTTTATCGAGCCGGTCGGACTCCATGTGCTGGGCGAGCAACCGGTTCGCTTTCGCTTCACCGTGAAGACACCGGAAGGCGGGGCGTTTCCGCCAGCCGAGGAGCTGGCTTTTTCGGTCTCGCTCGTGGATGAGACCCGGCCCAGCCATTCGTCGAGTATGGGCGGCCGACTTTTGTTGGAGTCGGGGGTGTTTGAGTTCGATCTGACCGAGGACCTGGCCGGTTTCGACGACCTGAAGGAGGCATTGTTAAGCAATCGCAAGCGTTCGGGACCATTCAGTTTACTGGTTCCGCGGGTCTCGATTCCGGATCACGCCTATTCGGTTAACCTCGGGATGCGTCCGTGTCCCTATGCCCTCGTTTGGCTGGAGCCGCCGGCCCGGGCCTATCATAACGACCCCATGATCGACTATTGGGCGGTCATGATCCGCGAGCGGTACGATCCCAACTTTCCGGGGGAGGAGGGCACACTGGGTGGCATCCCGGAGCTGCTCAAGCAGAGCCCCGATACACCGATGCGCAGTTGGCTCGAGCTCTACATGGCCATGACGTACTGGAAGACTCGAGAGATGGATCGTGCGCAGTCGCTCTTGGAGGAACTGGTCACGGATCCGCTGGCACAGGGCCCCGTCGCGCGCATGGCCGGCCGGGCGTTGGTCGAACTGACCCATGGAAAAGAGTTGCCGAGCAATTGGCGCTATAGCTTTGATGCTGATTGAGAGGACGCGCCGGGCCGGATAGGGAGGCCTCGCGCAGAGGCGCAGAGGCGCAGAGGATTATTGGGAGAGGGGATTTCAGAGACATCGGAGCTGTTTTCTGCAACTGCTTTGGTTGGCAGAAAAGAGTACATCTAAATCCCCTAAGGGTTGGGATCAGAGCATTAACCCAACCCACCCCCGTGGCCAGGTCGAAAACGCCTTGGCGCCTCTGCGCCTCTGCGCGAGATTCTCCGAATCCGGATGGAGGGGGCAGGTTGGGAAAGCGGCGACCTTTTCGGATGGTCAATAGCAATAAGGAGGCAGAAGGATGCGTAGGAAGAATCCGTTGTTTCGATGGTTCGCACTGGTCGTGATATGCCTGGCCGCCGCCCGATTGCCGCTCGCGGCACAGGAGCCGATGCGCGCGATCCTGGATGAGGAGGCACGCACACTGCGGGTCGAGCAGGCCGGCGACTTGCTATTTGCCTACCGCTTTGAGGCCGATCGGAAGTTCCCCTTTTTCTATCCGGTGAACGGGCCGGTCTCCGGCAGCAGTGTCACAACGGAGTCCACGGAACCATACCCACACCACAGCTCCCTCTGGTTCGGCTGCGACCGGGTCAATGGTGGGAATTATTGGCAGGAGGGCTTGGATCGCGGACTGATCGTGCAGGAATCGCTGCGCATCCTGCAGGCGGAAGGGACCGAGATCGCGTTTGCCACGGTCAACCGCTGGATGCGTCCCGGCGCGGCTGCACCCTTCATCGACCACCGACTGGTGCGGGTGCGCTGGTTGGGACCGGCCGCGTACTGCATCGATTTCTCGATTCGGCTGGTCGCACAGGAGGAGGTGGCGATTCCACAGACGAACCACGCCCTCTTCTCCGCCCGAATGGCACCCGCGCTTTCTGCGGGGCAGGGCGGGAGCATGGTCAACGCCACGGGCGCTTCGGGCGAGAAGACGACCTTCGGTCAGCCATCGCCGTGGATGGATATCTCCGGCGTATGGCCGGAGACCGACTGCCGCGAAGGACTCGCCATCCTCAACCACCCGGCCAATCGGTGGAGTCCGCCCCCTTGGTTTACACGCGATTACGGGTTCTTCTCACCCACACCGATGTACTGGCCCTCGGGGGACGCACACCGATTTGCGAAGGGTGAGTCAATCAACCTGGCCTACCGGGTGATCGTTCACGCCGGGAGCGCGCAGGATGCAGGGATCGCCGACCACTACAAGGATTGGTCGGAGACGGAATTCCCCCTGGTTCCGTGATCCGCTCCGGATCAATGGGGATTTACCCTACCCCAGAGGCTGTCCGAAAAGGTGGCTGCTTTCCCCAAACCCATCCCCATCCGGAGCCGGAGGGTCCTCGCGCAGAGGCGCAGAGGCGCGGTGGCGTTTTCAACCTGGTTGTGGGGTGGGTAAGGTCCATGCCCGTTATCCACGCTTTTTTTGGGGGGGGATTTTGGGGAAATTCATTTTTCTGCAGACCAAGGCAGGTGCAGAAAACAGCTTCGATGTATCTGTATTCCCTTTCCTCCCTATCCCTTCTCTGCGCCTCTGTCGGTAATGTGGTCTTCAGAAAAGAATGGCAAAACTGGTGAC
>CALLYA010000042.1 GCA_937875495.1 uncultured Verrucomicrobiota bacterium | reverse complement strand
GAGACCGATAGCGACCCCGACCCCGATCTTGCTTCACCATAGACCTTTTCGGATAGCCTCCAGCTATGCCCCAATGGGCTTTTCGGATACCCTCTTGATAGAGCGAGCTCAATACCCATTGCATTCTGGCCAAAAGTAAATGCTTGACACCCAAGCCCCGCATATTTCATAAAGGGACTTAAGAATGAGCTAACCGCCTTCAATTGAATGGGAAATGACGGAGTCCGCGAGGTATTGACGGTCCTTCGGGTCATTGGGCGCGGAGAGGGGAGGTGTCATCCGAGTAGTGGGTATTGAGCAGGCGTGAAGGTTGGTGACGGGGAGGAATCGTTGATTCTTTTGTCCCGCCGTCGGAATAGTAAGTGTCGTTTTGACGCTTGAAAATCTTTGGTGGCAGGCAATGTCAGCAGATGCGAAAGAACGAGCAGGCATTGTTCATTGCGCATAGTCGTTGTGCAGCCTTCCTGCAAGGATCGAAGTACAGCAATTTTTACTAACCGAGGTGTATGCTATGATGAGACACCGATGGGGCAAGCTTTCAATTTCTAGGCTTGCGGCTCTCCCTATGAGCATTGCGATAGCGTTGGGCCTTGCGGTCAGTGGTTCTGCCGACATCATGGTCGACCTTGATGCGACTGGGCTTCCTGAGGGACCTTTGGAGACCTGGTCCAACACCGGCTATTTGGGCGAGGACTTCATTGCAGAGGTGGACGTCCCATCAGTCACCACCATTGACGGAGTCAGGGGTGTGACGCTGGACGGCGAGAACGATTGGTACGTTGGTCCCTCTGCGATTTGGCTGGCGGATGCTGCAGACCGGACGATTGAGGCATGGATTTACAATCCGGAGATGGCGGATGAGGAGACGATTTTTTCGTGGGGCCGCCGTGGCGGACCGGATGCCTCGAACATGGCCTTCAATCACGGCGTGAACGAGGTCTTCGGTGCCGTCGGGCACTGGGGCGGCACGGACATCGGTTGGGCGGGGAACTATGCCACGGGGCGTTGGACCTATGTCGCCTATACCTACGACTCTTGGATGACGACTTCCACGGTCTACTTCGATGGCGAGTATGCCAATTCCGAGCCGGTCGGCCTGCTTGTGACCCACGATTTTGATGAGAACTACGAGGTTGAGCTGCCCTTTGTGGTTGGTGCCCAAAACCAGCAGAACGGCACTCGGCATCCGGAACTGACCGGTTCGATGACCATCGCCCGCATTCGCGTGCACGATTACGCTCTGAGCGAGGCTGAGATCTCCGCCTCGTTTGGCGCGGAGGCGGAGGAGTTTGGATTGGGCGATCCCGATGCGGACGGAATGCCCTCGGTGTTTGAATCCCTTTACGATTTCTTAGACCCGTTTGATGCCTCGGACGCGGCGGAGGATTTCGACAACGACGGTTTGACGAATCTGGAGGAATTCCAAGCTGGCACAGAGCCCGACAATCCCGACACGGATGGTGACGGGGTGATTGACGGCGACGAGATCGCAGCGGGTGCCAATCCGTTGGATCCGGATACCGACAACGACGGCATTCTGGACGGTGAAGAAGTGGCTTTAGGCACCGACCCGACGAAACAGGACAGTGATGGCGACGGGTATACCGATCCGTTCGAGATCGATTGGCTTTCCGACCCGACGGATATCAATTCTGTCCCTGAAGGGCTGCCCTCCTCGATCGGCATCAACTTCATCGGTGGCCACAACGCTACCGCCGGGCCTTCGGTCACCGGTTTCGCAGGTGTTCAAGAGCAGGCGTTCTGGAACAACTACGGCGATGTCAATACCCCTACGGGCGGACCGGGTGCCTTGATCGACGACACCGGTGCCGCGTCCGGCGCCACGGTGACATGGTCCGGCGCGCCCAACACGTGGACCGTCTCCCTCGAACCGCCGGCCGACGGCAATGCCGCCCTGATGGCAGGCTATCTCGATACCGGTGATCCAGGGACCAGCACGACGACCGTGGTTGTGGACAACATCCCGTACAAGTTCTACGACGTGATCCTCTATCTGGTTCGGGATGTGACCGGCTCGTCCGGTGATTATTCCGCCAACGGTCAGATGAAATTGGGGTTGGTCCACACCACACCCTGGCCGATTGCTGATGGCAATGGTGCCTTCCTTGAGGCGCCCGAATCCGGCAACGCCGGGAATTACACGGTCTTCAACAACCTATCCGGAAGCACGCTGACCGTGACCGCAACGGCGTTTGTCGCGCGGGGACCGCTCAACGGCATGCAGATCGTGGAGGTGCTGGATACGGACGATGACGGTCTGCCGGATCCGTACGAGGAGGCGAATGGATTCGACCCCAACAGCGCTGCTGATGCAGCGCTTGATTCGGACGATGACGGGCTGACCAATCTGGAGGAGTTCGGGCTCGGGACCGACCCGAACAACCCCGACACCGATTGGGATTTGTTGAATGACGGTGACGAGGTGGCGGCGGGGAGTGATCCCTTCAATCCGGACACCGACCAGGATGGTCTGTTGGACGGATTGGAAACCACGACCGACTTTGACAACCCCGACACCGATGGTGACCAATTCCTGGATGGCCAGGAGGTGTTCCATGGCTCGGATCCGAACAGTGCCGCCAGCACACCTGTGCTCGACACCCCGGTACCGTTGGTCGACCTTGATTCCACCAGCCTGGCTGTCGGCCCGCTCGAAATCTGGCCGAACGAGGGAGCCATGCAGGGCGTCTTCTGGTCTGAAGCCAGCACACCTGAGGTGGTAGTCGATGAGAACAACGTCAAGGGTGTTGCGTTTGACGGCGCCAACAACTGGTATGTCGGCCCGCCCGCACCCCTCAGCATCGCCGGCAACAACAGCCGTTCGATTGTCGCGTGGGTGTACAATCCTGAGGTCGCCATGGACGAGGCGGTCTTTGCCTGGGGTCGGCGCGGCGGCCCGGACGGGACCAGCATGGCCTTCAATCACGGTTACTACGAAGCCTTCGGTGCGGTCGGGCACTGGGGCACGGATGGTGATGTCGGTTGGAACGGGCAGGAGAAGGCGGGTGTATGGACCTTTATTTCCTACACCTACGACGCCGCCCTCAATCGCACCTGCGTGTATGTCGACGGTGAGCTGGCCCAATGCGAGGACCACACGGTCATCATTGACACATGGGCGGAGGACAGAGTCGGAAGGGCCTTGCGCTTTGTGCTCGGCAACCAGAACGAATCCAGCGGGTTTCGGACCCCAGAGCTGAGCGCCTCGATGACGATCTCTCGCTTGCGTGTGTATGACATTCCAGTCGACGCGGCAGAGATTGCGGCCCAGTACAATGCGGAGCTGCCGTATTACCAGGGCCAAGTAGGACCCTCTGTGCCGACGATCTCCGGATTTGCCTATGCGGCCGGGACGGGTGTGACCCTGACCTGGACGCCGGAAGCGGGTGTCACATACAGGGTGCAGGCGTCGGACAACCTGACCGACTGGTCCGACCTTGCGACAGGTATTGAGGGTGGCAGCTATTCAGATCCTGCCGCGCCTCAAGACCAGCGCTTCTATCGGGTCATACCTGAATAGGTTTGGTCCCCGGAGCAATGTCGGCCTCCGAATGGAGGATGGAGAGGGGAGGCCCCGTCGCCGGTCTCGGCGGCGGGGCCTTCTTGATCCCGGCTGGGGGGCGTCCGAAAAGGTATCCGCTTTTCCAACCAGGCTTTCCCATCCGGATCCGGAGAGCCTCGCGCAGAGGCGCGGTGGCGTTATAGACCTGGCCATGGGGGTGGGTAGGGCCAATGCCCTGATCCATGAATTTTTTGGGGGTGGGTGGGGCAGAGAGGTCGGAGATCGGAGGCCAAGAATTTGTCAAATCACGGTTTCCATCGATCCCGATTCCGATCCCGATTCAGACAATGATCCGACCCAAAACAGTTTTCCACCGGCCTCCCCTAAACCCTTCGTGCCTTCGTGTGAGACCATCCCTGGCACAACTCGCTGCGGAAGAGCCGGATGCCTCACACGAAGCCACGAAGGCACGAAGCCGTGGCCACCCAAGCAGCACATAACTTTCCAAATATTTGCGGAAGGGTCTGTGTCTGCCGGAGCGTGGCTTTCCCGGCCGGGCGTTAGCCACAGAGGGCACCGAGTTCACGGAGAGATTCTTCCTTTTGCCATCGACAAGACAGCCGCCACTTCACCTGGGTTGCTTTCAGATGGGAAAGGACTTGCCCCTCTGTGATCTCGGTGACCTCTGTGGCAGGACTTTTCTCACCAGGGCTGTCCGAAAAGTAAGATGGCGAAGCAAGCTCGGGGTCGCTGTCGGAATCGGTCTCGAAAGGACGCGGGATGGGATTCGGACACGAGAAACCGGGTGGCCCAACCGTATTGCATCGGTGCTGAGAGGGCCAGGTGTCATACAGAGCAGGGATCGACTCCGACCCCGACCCCGATTACACTGCTTTGATCCAGCAGACCGAGACGGCAGGGCTGCCCACGGTCCGCTTGGGCGAAGGCCCCCCGAGGTTGGAGGTTGGAAGCGGTGTTGAGGACGCTTGATATTCATTGATCAGGGAATGAGGTTGGGTGATACTGCCCTACCTGACGGGGGCGATCTGGCTACCCGCTATTGCCTGGGGGGTGGACGGCCCCTACGCTGGAAACGAACGAGAAGGTTCAGACAGTATGGAGCGTGTCGAATCAGTTCGCTGTTCGCGCTGGAACCGACCGGGTAGGGGCTGCGCACCGGGGAGCGGAATCCTGCTGGGATCGTTGATGGTGCTCTGCATTTCGAGCGGTCTGTTCGGCGATCCTATTCCGGCTGCGGAGGGGCCCTCCGCTCAGCAGGGGGCCGAGGTCATGGACGGCGGCAGCGCACCGGATGAAGCGGCTCAGGAGCGCGAGCTGCGGGCGGAACAACTGGCGGAGGCTGAGTCGTTGGTCGAGGCATTTCCTGAGGATGACAACGCGATCTATCTACTGGGTTTGGTGCACTTGCAGTTGGGCGACTCGGAGAGTGCGATTGCGACCTTTGAGCGGTGCAAGGCCATGGACCCCGACCGGGCGGACCTGTTTGAGAGCCTGGGGGAAGCCGTGCTGATCCGGGACGCCTATGATCAGGCTGTCGAACATTTCACGCGTGCTTTGACGCTCGAGCCAAGCCGGTTTTCAGCTCGGAAAAAACTGGCCGATACGCTGCTGCGAATGGGCCGGGCGGACGAGGTATTGGAGGTGTTGCAAGGCCACGGTGCGCCCGATCCAGAGTATTACAGGATCCTGGGCGCGGCTCATCAACAGCTCGGCGCATTTGCGCCTGCGCGGGATGCCTTCCTGCGTGCCATTGAGCTCGACCCGAACTTAGACGATGCGTTTTACGGCCTGAGCATGGTCTGCGCTCGCATGGGCGAGACTGAGGCGGCCGCGGAATACCGAGAGCGGTTTCGCGAAATCAAGGCTAAGGGGCAGATTCAGGGCCGGGACTGGCGCCGCGGGTTCAGTCCGCTCGAGGCGACCCGTCGAAGCGTGGCGATGACCAACACCGATGTGGGGCGGGTGTTCCTATCGCAGCGGCGAATAGCTCCGGCCATGCGGTTGTGGGAGCGCGCGCTGCAACTTGACCCGCGGAATCAGGATGCCCGTTGGCATCTCGCGTTCTTCCTGCTCCAGACAGGGCGTGCCTCCGATGCGCTCCCGCACTGGCGCGAATTGTGTCGCAGCACGCCGGATTACCCGCGGCATCACTTCCATCTTGGAGAGGCTCTGACCCGGACAGGGCGGCTCGAGGAGGCGGAGTCGGCGTTTCAGCAGGTGATCCGGCTCGCCCCGGATCGGAGTGAAGGCTATGCCGGGCTTTGCAATCTTTACCTGCTGCAGAAGCGCCCTGGTACGGAGCTCTTGCCGTTGGCGGAAAAGGCGGTGGCGATCGATACCAGCCCCGCCAATCTGGTCTTGCTTTCGATCGCGTTCGAACAATACGGAGATCGCAAAGCGGCGCTGGAAGCAATAGAGCGCGCGGTGCGTATGGTCCCCGGCGATCCTAAACTGTTGCGCCGCTTGCAGCAACTGACCCCTTAACGATCGGTATGATGAACATTCAACAATGGGACGGGGCGGTTTCCATGGACCATAGAACCAGGCACGGAGGGAAGAACCGTTTGGCGTGTGCAGCCTCCCGTCTCTTTCCGATATGGATCACGCTTGTCTGCTTCGTGTGCCGGCCATTGCGATCCGCTGCAGAGTCGTCGGACATCGTCCTCAAGGATGTCACCGCCGAAAGCGGCATTGAGTTTGTGCACACCGACGGCAGTTCCGGCCGACGGTATATCGTTGAGACGGTCTCTGCTGGATTGGCCGTATTCGACTACGACAACGACGGGGATCCCGACATTTACTTGGTCAGTGGCGCGCCTCTGCCCGGGGCGGAAGCTGTCGACCCGCCTCCGCGCAATGCGCTCTATCGCAACGATGGTGGGATGCGTTTTACGGATGTGACGCAGGTCTCCGGAACCGGCGACACCGGTTACGGTCTCGGCGCCACCGCCGGCGATTACGACGGCGACGGCGATCTCGATCTCTACATCAGCAATTTCGGGCCCAACGTGCTCTATCGCAACAATGGTGACGGCACCTTCACCGATGTGACGGCTCAAGCCGGAGTCGGCAACGGCGATCAGGTGGGGGCGGGCGTCACCTTTTTGGACATCGACGGCGACGGCGATCTCGATCTGTATGCCTCTAACTATGTGAAATTCACCTTTGAAAACCATCGGATCGTGCGGTTCAACGGCATTCCCGCGTACGTTGGTCCCATGGACTACATGCCGTCGACGGACACGCTTTTTCTCAATAACGGGGACGGTACTTTTCGTGATGTCAGTGCCGAGCGGGGGATCACCGCCGTACCGGGGACCGGCATGGGTATCACCAGTTGTGATTATGACAATGACGGCGATACCGATATCTTTGTGGGCAATGATGTCGCCGGGAATTTTTTGTGGAAAAACGACGGGCGCGGGTTTTTCTCGGAGGTCGGGCTGGAATCGGGACTGGCCTATGATTTTGCGGGGACGGCGCAAGGCACGATGGGTGCGGACGCTGGTGATTTCAACAATGACGGACTCCTCGATTTCTTTGTCACATCCTACCAGCAGGATTTCGCCACGCTCTTTGAAAACCTTGGCGGTGGATTTTTTGAGGACATCACCCGGCAGAGTGGAGCGGGGGTGGGGACATTACGGCATGTCACCTGGGGAGTGAACTTTGCCGATTTCGACAACGACGGGTTGCGTGACATCTTTATCGCCTGTGGGCATCTCCATGACAACGTCGAGCAATTTGACACGACCGCGGTTTATCTGGCGGAGAATATCGTGATGCACAATATCGACGGGCGTAGGTTCGAAAACATATCCGACCGTTGTGGCGATGGATTGTCGCCCAAGCGGAGCAGCCGCGGTTCAGCCTGTGTCGATTTCGATCAAGACGGCGACCTCGACATTCTCGTGCTCAACTCCCGCAGCGGGGTGACCCTGATCCGCAATGATACAAAGTCGGACCATCACTGGCTGGCGATCCGGTTACAGGGGAGGGGGAAGAACCGTTTCGGGATCGGCAGTCGGGTGCGTGTCGTCTGTGGAGAACAGAGCTTCTACGACGAAGTCATCAACGGCCGCGGCTATCAGGGGCATGGCGGCTCGACGCTCCACTTCGGACTGGGCAAGGCGGGGCATGTCGACTTCATTGAGGTCCACTGGCACGGCGGCGCGGTGGAGCGGTTTCCGTGTCCCGGTGTCGACCGGTTGCAGGTTTGTTCTGCTCGTGGACCGGAAGCCTGAGGCCGGGGCCTCGGGCGAGGTTGGAGGTTGGACAGGTTGGACAGGTTGGACAGGTTGGACAGGGTGGACAGGGTGGACAGGGTGGACAGGGTGGACAGGGTGGACAGGGTGGACGCATGAGTCTCATTGTTGGAGGCGAATCGGTTTGTGGTAGCCCACGCGCAATCGTGCCGCGTATGTTGGCGCGGCGAGTTGGATAATATGCTTGACACACATACTCCGCTCCTTTTATGAAGTGAATTAAATATGAGCTAACGATCCCGAAACAAGGGAAAGTGCCGGATTTGAGAGGGGGATTGGAGTCCGGTCCTGCCCCTTGTCGGGGAGAGCGGAGGTATCACCGTGGCTCTGAATGCCAGGCACGCAGGAGGGTTGGTAGCGCAGGGGGATTGGTTGAATCCCTGGCTGTGTCGGTGGCGTGGTACTGCTTGGCGAGCGAACGGGTTGCCCCCGCTTTTTTCGTGTTGGCGAATCCAACAGAGGAGAAGGACCGAATCATCTGCGTTGTTCACGCAAACAGAGGAGGGCTTTCTCGCGCCGTTCCGGGAACAGTAATGATAGGAAAAGAGGTGTTTATGATGATCAGACACCGATTGGGAATGCGCCTATCAACGAGGTTTGCAGCCGTCCCTGTAGCCATCGCGATCGCGATGGCTGGAGTGGTCAGTAGTTCGGCGGATATCCTGGTTGATCTGGACGCGACCGCACTTCCAGAGGGCCCATTGGCCGCCTGGCAAAACAACGGGAGTTTAGGCGAGGCGTTTTTAGCGGAGGTGGACATCCCCGTGGTCACGACTCTCGACGGGGTCAAGGGCGTGACACTGGACGGGACGAACGATTGGTATGTCGGCCCCTCTGCCTACTGGCTATCCTATGAAATGTCTCGAACGATCGAGGCGTGGATCTTCAATCCGGTCATGGATGACGAAGAGACCATATTTGCATGGGGCCGCCGCGGTGGGCCTGATGCAACCAACATGTCATTCAACCACGGGGTCAACCCAACCTTCGGCGCCGTCGGCCACTGGGGGGAAGGGCCGGACATGGGGTGGGCGGGCAACTACGCTGCGAACAGGTGGACCTATGTCGCCTACACCTACGACAATTTGATGACCACCGCCACGGTTTATTTCGACGGGCAGTATGCCAATTCCGAGGCGGTCGGGGTCCTGATGACCCATGATTTCAGTGAGAACTGGGAGATCGAGCTTCCCTTTGTCGTTGGCAATCAGAACAACGCGGATGGGTTTCGGACCGATGACCTATCCGGGTCGATGACTATTGCGCGCATTCGGGTCCATGATGTTGCCCTCACTGAGGCCGAGATTTCCGCGGCATTTGGAGCAGAGGCGGAACAATTCGGTCTGGGCGATCCTGATGGTGACGGAATGCCATCCTGGTTTGAATCGCTCTACGAATTCCTGGATCCGTTCGACGCTTCGGACGCGGCCGAGGACTTCGACAACGACGGACTCAACAACCTCGCCGAGTACAACGCCGGAACCGAGGTGGACAATCCTGACACGGACGGGGACGGCATGAGCGACGGCGATGAGGTAGCCGCCGGATCCGATCCTTTGGATCCGGACACGGATGGCGATGGGCTCGAGGACGGCGAGGAGGTCGGGCTCGGGACAGATCCGACCAAGCAGGACAGTGATGGGGACGGGTATTCCGATCCCTTTGAAATCGATTGGCTTTCCGATCCAACGGATGTCAATTCGGTGCCTACGGGACTGCCTTCCTCCATCGGCATCAACTTCATCGGCGGTCACAGCGGGACGGCGGCGGGTTCGGTAACCGGCGTGGCTGGTGTTCAGGAGCAGCCAAACTGGAACAACTTCGCCGATCTGAACAATGCTACCGGGGGACCGGCGGCATTGATCGACGACACCGGGACGGCGACCGGGGCCAGCGTGACATGGTCCGGCGCGCCCAACACGTGGGCGGTCAGCCTCGATCCGCCGGCCGATCAGAACGCGGCCTTGATGTCGGGATATCTCGATACCGGTGACCCGGGCACGAGTACAACGACGGTGGTGGTGGAGAATGTCACGTACAAGTTCTATGACGTGATTCTCTACTTCAGTCGGGATGGTTCGGGATCCGCCGGCAATTACACTGCGAACGGGCGGATGAAGGCCGGGCTTGTACACTCCGCGCCATGGCCTGTGACCGTCGGCGACGGTCTCTTTATCGAGGCGCCGAATTCCGGGGACGCGGGCAACTACACGGTATTCGACAGCCTCTTCGGGAGTACGTTGACGGTGACCGCGGCGGCTTCCAACTTCCGCGCTCCGCTCAATGGTATACAGATCGTGGAGGTGATGGACTCGGACGACGACGGTCTGCCCGATCCGTATGAGGAGGCCAACGGCCTGAATCCCTACGATGCGTCCGATGCGGGGGCCGACTCCGACAGTGACGGTCTGTCCAATCTGGAGGAGTTTGAACTCGGGACCGACCCGCAAACTGCGGACACTGACGACGATCTGCTCAATGATGGGGATGAGGTGGCTGCGGGGAGCGATCCCTTCAACCCCGACACCGATCAGGACGGATTGATGGACGGGATGGAGACGACATCCGACCCGACCATGGCCGACACCGACGGGGACCTCTTCTTGGACGGCCAGGAGGTATTCCACGGTTCGGATCCGAACAACCCGGGAAGCACACCCACACTGGACACGCCGGTCGCCCTGGTGGATTTGGATTCGACCGACAAACCGGTCGGACCGCTGGAGATCTGGCCGAATGACGGTGTTATGGGCGGCGTTTTCTATGCGGAGGCAGGGATCCCTGAGGTTGTGGCCGATGGCGACAACGTCAAAGGCGTTGTCTTCGATGGTGCGAATCACTGGTTTGTCGGCCCGGCGTCTCCGCTGCATGTCACCGGACACAACAGCCGCTCGATCGTGGCCTGGGTATACAACCCCGAGATCGCGCCGGAGGAGACGGTCTTTGCCTGGAGCCGCCGCGGCGGCGGTGACGGGACGAACATGTCCTTCAACCACGGCACCCATGACGCGTGGGGCGCGGTGGGGCATTGGGGCAATGACGGAGACGTCGGATGGGACCCGAACCAGACCGATGGCGATGCCGGCGTGGACGGTCAGGAAAAGGCGGGCGTCTGGACCTTTATCGCCTACACCTATGACGCCTCGATCAACCGGACCTGTGTTTACACCGACGGTGCCCTGACCAAGTGTGAGGACCATGGTCTCGACTTTGCCACCTGGGCACAGGACACGGCCGGAAGAGCCTTGCCGTTTGTCCTGGGCAACCAGAACGAAGCGGGCGGCAATCGAATTCCGGACATCAGTGCCTCGATGACGATCTCGCGGGTACGCGTGTATGACATCCCGATCGACGCGGCCGAAATCGCGGCGCAATACAATGCGGAATTGCCGTATTACGAGGGTCAGGTCGGACCCTCGGCACCAACGATCACCGGGATGGCGCACTCCACCGGGACCGGCATCACTCTGACCTGGACCGCTGAGGCGGGTGCCTCCTACACGGTTCAGGCATCGAGCGACCTCGTGACCTGGGAGGACTTGGCCACTGGTATTCAGGAGGGCAGCTACAACGACCCCGCGGTCCTTCAGGCTCAGCGGTTCTATCGTGTCATCGTTGAGTAGGGAGAAGGTTCGGGCTCCGGCCGAACGCCTGAGGCCTTCGGGCCTCAGGCGAGGTCGGAGGTCGGCCGAGGGTGGAGCTGGTGCTCAAGGGCTAAAGGACGTTTGACCTGCTGATGAGGGGAGGGTGGACGGAGTGGACAAAGTGGACGGAGTGGACTGTGGTTCGGGGAATGAACTCCATAATTGTGGCGACAGGTTTGTGTGGGACAACCCCCGGTAACTCGCGCGAAGCGCTCTGGATCTGACCTCCGACCTCTGACCTCCGACCTTCGCGCGGGGGGCTCGAGCCCCCTGCGCCGCGGCACGCGAAGTCGTGCCGCGCAAAGTCGTGCCGCGATCAGAAATTGATCTGGTCTTCACCCAGGACGCGTTCCGGCATGGTGAGGTCATAGATACTGTGGAGCAGTGTGATATCCCTCATGGTCTGGGTGACGCCACGGCGGGAGAACATGCGGTTTTGGGTCTTGATGACCTGGTCGACTCCGATCCCGACGACTTGGCCGAAGGCCTTTGCATGGCTGGTGAAGCTCGGGACATTGCAGCTGACGGTGCCGTAGAGCATGCTGCAGACGCCGACGACTTTGCCGGTGTAGAGGGATGTATTGACGGCGGATTTGACGTAGTCGCCGAGGATCGAGCCCATGAACTGCATCCCGGTATCGACCTTTCGGCCGCGGTAGTTCATGCGGACCATGCCGTAGGTGTTTTTGAGGTCACTGGTCGAGGTGCCCGCGCCGATATTGACCCATTCGCCGACAAACGAATGGCCGAGGAATCCGTGGTGTTGTTTGTTGGAGTACTTGCTGATCAGCGACGCCTCGACCTCACCACCGACTTTACAGATCGAGGCGACGGCGGTGCACTCCTTGATGGCGGAGTAGTCGATGACCCTGGAGCGCGCTCCGATATAGAGGGGGCCTTGCAGGAAGGTGAAATGTCCGATCTGCACACCGGACTCCAGCACGATTGGGCCTTTGCTCGTGTCGATGATGCAGGAGGGGCAAATCGTGACATTTTCTCCGGTGAACAAACCCTCTTTCGGCTGCTGGAAGGCGCCGTGTTCGATGATGAACTGCAGATTGGCCTCGAAGACATCGAGGTGGTGCTTGACCACCTCGTGAGGCCAATCAACGGTGGTGAAGAGCGGTTCGGCCAGGGGGAGATTCAACTCGAGCAGGGCTGATGCTATGGTTTCGGGGTACAGGTGCGGTGGGAGGACCGCTGGATCGGGCAGAAAAGCGGCGGCCACGCGGTTGCCGCTGGTGGCGAGCATGGGCGTCCCGGATTGCGCGATCCGGCGAATGGTTTCCAGGTAAGCGGTATTGGGGACGACCGAAGAATTGAGCAGGAGTGTGGGCCGGTCGCGTGGGAAATCTGCATTTCCGCCACTGAACGCATCTTGCTGGAGATGGCTTCTCAGGATGAAACCGGTTGGTGTGGCGAGGTGAGCCAGCATCTGCACCAAGGTCATCCCCCCGAGCGAGATCTCGTGCAGGGGTTGAAACAGGCCGAGTGGGTGGAGAGCATCACAAAAGGAGTCTTCAAAAAGAACGATATTCATAGTGTCGGTCATGGGTGGTCAATGGAGACTATCGAGATCACCGGTCGTACGTACCAACGCGCGATTGGCAACGACCATGGATTATCGGCGGTACGGACATTGGGATCACGGGGCGGAATCGGGCGCGTGGGGCCCTATTCGACGGTGACGCTCTTGGCCAGGTTTCTGGGGCGATCGACGTCGCATCCGCGCATGGCGGCGATGTGGTATGCGAGCAGTTGCAGGGGGATAGCGCCGAGAATCGGGGTGAGCACGTCGAGGACGGGCGGGATCGAGATCACTTCCTCGGAGAGGTGATCCAACGCGTCGCAGCCCTCGCGAACGACGGATATGATTCGGCCTCCGCGCGCTTTGATCTCGTGCACGTTCGAAATCATCTTGTCCAGAACCTTGTCCTGCGTGGCGAGCACCACGACGGGCAGGTCTTTGTCGATCAAGGCGATCGGACCGTGCTTGAGCTCCGCGGCGGAGATGCCCTCGGCGTGGATATAGGAAATCTCTTTGAGTTTCAGTGCACCTTCCAGCGCCAATGGATACTCGAACAACCGGCCGATATAGAGAAAGTGATCGGCGTCTTTGTACTGTTCTGCGATGAGCGCGATGGCGGGTCCGAGCTCCAGTGTTTGGCGTGCGAGCTCCGGCAGATTGCGCAGTGCATCGAGGTAGATCAGGCCGTCACGCAGCGTCATCCGCCCGCGCAGGCGGCTGGCCTGGATGGCGAGCATGCACAGGACCACCACCTGACTGGTGAAGGCCTTGGTCGAGGCGACGCCGATCTCGGGTCCTACATGGAGGAAGACGCCCTGGCCGCATTCCCGGGCGATGCTGCTGCCGACGGCATTCACGATGCCGATTGCCTGTGCGCCGCGGCGTTGGGCTTCGCGCACACCGGCAAGGGTATCCGCGGTCTCGCCGGACTGACTGATGGCGATGACGAGGGTGTCCGGCTCGATCACCGGCGCGGCATACCGGAATTCGGCGGCGTAATTGACCTCTGTCGGGATGCCGGCAAGCATCTCGAACATATATTTCCCGATCAGGCCGGCGTGCAGGCTGGTTCCACAGGCCAGGATCTTGATGCGCTTGGCCTGCACGAGCAGGCTCGGATCGACGCCGCCGAGGCGGACCGTACCCTCGCCTTGGCAGAGGCGGCCGCGCATGCAATCGGTGATGGTCTGTGGCTGCTCGTAGATCTCCTTTTCCATGAAGAACTCGAAGCCGTTCAGCTCGACCGCTTTCAGGTCGAAGGTGAGCTGTTGGGACTGCTTCACCGGGATGCTGTGATCGAGCCGAAAGCAGTTCATCTGATCGGGCCCGACTTCGGCGCATTCACCGTCCTCCAGGTACACGACCCGCCGGGTGAAGGGAATGATAGCGGCAGGATCGCTGGCGAAGACGTGGAATCCTTCCCCCTGTCCGATGACCATAGGACTGCCCAAGCGTCCGATCAGGAGGCGATCCGGCTGGTGATTGGAGATGAGCGCGAGGCCGTAGGTGCCTTCAATGCTGTTCAGGGTCTGCAGGAATGCCTCTTTGAGGCTCAAGCCCTGGTCGAGAAAGTACTGAATCAGATGGATAGCGACCTCAGAATCGGTCTCGCTTCGAAAGGCGAATCCGAGTTTGGTCAGTTTGGAGCGTAAGCTCTTGTAATTCTCGATAATTCCGTTGTGCACGAGTGCCAGGTCGCCTGCCTGGTTCGTGTGCGGGTGTGCGTTGTCCAGGGTCGGCGCGCCGTGGGTGGCCCAGCGGGTGTGCGCGATGCCAGAGCGAAAGGAGGCACCCTGGAAGGTTTCAGGCAAGGTTTCGGCGATCCTACCGGTCGCCTTGTGAATCTCGAGTTGGTCACTCCCGTTGATCGCCACGCCCCAGGAGTCGTATCCTCTATATTCGAGCCGCCGAATACCATCCATCAGGGTCTGTGGATCGGAGTTGCGACCGGTAAAGCCAAAAATCCCACACATACCTACATTTCCCCCAGTGATCGCATTGCAGTTTCCCCCTGCCACCAATCCAAGGCTGATGCCTTATGGGGCCAGTATCCGACATTGACGGCATTGCGCAATGAGTATGGGTGCAAGAAATAAAAGATTGCCGGTTAAAAATTGATGAGGGGGGGGCGGACACGGTCCGTTTCATTTGAACCACGGAAAACACGGAACATACTCAGACAATGATCGGACGGATCGGACGGATCGGACGGATCGGACGGATCGGACGGATCGGAAACCATTGCCTGGAGGCGACGCATGAAGGAGGGTGCCTTTTGGGACGGGATTAGCCACAGAGGGCACAGAGTTCACAGAGAGATTCTTCCTTTTGCCATCGACGAGACAGCCGCCACTTCACCTGGGTTGTTTTTAGATGGGAAAGGACTTGCGCCTCTGTGATCTCGGTGATCTCTGTGGCGGGGATCGACCCCGATTCCGGCAACCATTGCCTGGAGGCAACGCATGAAGGAGCGTGCCTTTTGGGATAGCCTCTAGCTCGCGCCTGTCCCTTGGCCGTCTGCTGAAACGGTATACCTGAAAAATTCCCCTAAAAAGGTGGGGATTAGATTATGGGCTCTGTCCACCCCCATGGCCAGGTCGAAAACGCCACCGCGCCACTGCGCCTCTGCGCGAGGCTCTCCGGATCCGGATGGGAAAGCTGCTGCCTTTTCGGACGATCTCATGCTAGAGGTCGTCCGAAAAGGTCTTCGGATCCGGATGGGGAGGTATCCCGCAGAGATC
>CALLYA010000041.1 GCA_937875495.1 uncultured Verrucomicrobiota bacterium | reverse complement strand
AACGCGTGATGGGATTCGGACATGAGAAACCGGGTACCGCAACCGTATTGTTGCGGTGCTGACACAACTCGGTAGCGAAGTTTGAGCGGTCCATGAGGGCTAGGTGCCATACAGGGCAGGGATCGATCCCGATTTCGATCCCGATTTCGATTTCGATTTCGATTTCGATTTCGATTTCGATTTCGATTTCGATTACCTCGATTACCTCGATTACCTCGATCCCGATTCAGACAATGATCTGACTGATCGGCAACCATTGCCTGGAGGTGACGCATGATGGAACGCGCCTTTTCGGATGACCTCGGGCCAGCGGACCTTGAACCTGCTGATAACCGGAGGTCTCGCGCAGAGGCGCAGAGGCCGGTTGAAGCAGTGGCGAAAGGGTAGCGGCCATTGAACGAAAAAGGTCAGACTGCAAGTCGCCTCCACCCTCTTGTTGCCCCTCATCATCCCCGGACCCGTACACGCTCGTACTCCTACTCGTACTCGTCCCCGTACCCGTACCCGTACACGTACCCGTACACGTACACGCTCTCTCCTACTCCTACTCCTACTCCTACTCGTACTCGCCCCACTCTCCCAACCTCTCGCGATCAAACTCCATTCCCATCCTCGTGTACGGGTACGTGTACCGCTTCGCTGTGTACGTGTACGTTTCTGGGCCCAACGTGCTGATGTGCCGCACGATCCCCAGTAACTCGCGCGAAGCGCTGATCTCCGACCTCCGACCTTCGCGCGTGGGCCGCGGCCCACGTGCCGCAGCACGCCCCGTCGGGCCGCGTAAAAAAGAAAGGGTGACAACTCTTGGCTGAAACTGGAGACTATTCCATACTTCCTCACTCCCCTCCCCCATCAATGCCATGAAAAATCCAATTCCTTCTCGCCTGCGGCTCCTCGCCGTACTGATCGTCGCCGCCATCGCGTCGACCGCGTTCGCCCAACCAATTCGGAGCATCGACCTGGCCGGCACCTGGCGGTTTCAGCTCGACCCCGAGGATGCCGGAATCGATGAACACTGGTTTCATACCCGGCTCCAAGCCTCGCTCCAGCTCCCGGGCTCGCTCCAGGAACAGGGCTTCGGCGAGCCACCCTCCATCGAAACCACATGGATGGGCGGACTGAACGACCGCAGCTTCTTCAGCGACGAACGGTACGCACCCTATCGCACCCAGGAGAACTTCAAGTTCCCCTACTGGCTCACCCCGACCCGTGCCTACACAGGCGCGGCCTGGTTCCAGCGCGACGTCACCATCCCGCGGTCGTGGCAGGGACGCCGGATCGTGCTCCAGCTCGAGCGCCCCCATTGGGAAACCCGACTCTGGGTCGATCATCAGGCCTGCGGTAGTAACAACAGCCTCGCCGCACCCCACGAGTACGACCTCTCCGCAGTGCTCACCCCAGGCACACACACGCTCACCATCCGCGTCGATAATCGGCTCATTATCCCCGTCGGCGAAAACTCACACAGCGTCAGCGATCATACCCAGGGCAACTGGAACGGACTGACCGGTTCGCTGAAACTCACCGCCTCGAGCCCCGTCTACCTCGAACAATTGCAGGTCCATCCCGAACTCGCCGCCGAAGCCGTGACCATCAAGGGCGTGATCCGCGGGGTCACACCGGCCATCAGCAAGGCGGAGCTCGGTTTTCGCGTCGATCAGGCCGCCGGCTTCGAACAGCCCCAGACCGTCGCCGCCGGTGAGCTCGCTATCGACCCGGTCACGGATCAGAGCACCTTCCAAATCCGACTCCCCATCGAGCACCCCCGCGCTTGGGACGAGTTCGATCCCGCGCTCTACCGCTTGACCGTCACGCTCGCGCACGAGCAGCTCCAACAGGTCACCTTCGGTATGCGTGAGGTCGCCGTCGACGGCACTCAGATCGTGCTCAACGGACGCAGGCTCTTCCTGCGCGGCACCCTGGAGTGCTGCATCTTTCCGCTGACCGGATACCCGCCGACCCAGGTGGAGCCGTGGAGGCGTATCCTGAGAATCGCCCGTGCACACGGACTCAATCACCTGCGCTTTCACTCCTGGACTCCGCCCGAAGCCGCGTTTCAGGCCGCCGATGAGCTCGGGTTCTATCTCTATGTCGAATGCCCGACCTGGGCCAACGGTTCCACCAGCGTCGGCGACGGCCGCAGCGTCGATGACTGGATCTACGCAGAGGGCGACCGCATTCTCGAACACTACGGTAACCATCCCTCGTTCATCATGATGAGCTATGGCAACGAGCCGGGCGGCAACAACCAACAGCGCTGGCTCGGAGACCTCGTCAATTCCTGGAAGGCCAAAGACCCACGCCGGCTCTATACCAGCGGCGCAGGCTGGCCCATGATCCCCGAGAACGATTTCCACGTCACCCACCAAGCGCGCGGGTTCCCGGTCCGCGCCGAACTCGGCGAGACCGCCGGTGACTACAGCGGCTTCCTAGCCGGCCAGGACAAACCGATCGTCAGTCACGAGATCGGTCAGTACTGCGTGTTCCCCAACCTCGAGGAGATCCCGCAATACACCGGCTGGCTGAAGGCGGCCAACTTCGAGATCGTGCGGGATTTCCTGGACGCCAAAGGCCTCCTTGATCAGGCGCCCGATTTCCTGCGCGCCTCCGGCAAGCTCCAGGCCCTGTTCTATAAGGACGAGATCGAGGCCTGCCTGCGCACCCCCGGCTGGGCCGGTTTCGAGCTGCTCGACCTGCACGACTTCCCCGGTCAGGGCACCGCACTGGTCGGCGTGCTCGACCCGTTCTGGAATGAGAAGGGCTACGTCACACCCGAGGCCTTCCGCAAGTTCTGCGACGAAACCGTGCCGTTGGCACGCCTGCCTAAACGCATCTGGACCCTGAGCGAGCGACTCGATGTTCCGGTCGACATCGCACACTTCGGTCCCACCGACCTGCCCGATACCTCGGCGCACTGGGTCCTGCGTACCGCTTCGGGCACGGTCCGCGCCGAAGGCACGCTCGGTCCTGTCTCTCTGACCACCGGCGGCCTGACCCGCATCGGAGAGATCAGCCTCCCGCTCGCATCGCTGGAGGCGCCGGCCGCACTCAACCTGGAGATCAGACTGGGAGAGGCCGCCGAACCACCAGTCAATGATTGGAACCTGTGGCTCTATCCGGACGCGGCAGAGGCCGGCCCGACCCAGGATGAGTTACTGATCGCCCGGGAACTCGACCAGCCCACTCTGGATGCCCTGCACGCGGGCCGACGGGTCCTGCTCCTGGCCGATCCACGCACCATCGCAGGCGATACCGTCGGTAGGTTCGATCCCATCTTCTGGAACACGATGTGGTTTCCCACCCAGCCCCAGCACACGCTCGGCCTGCTGCTCGACCCCGACCACCCCGCATTTGCGGCCTTTCCCACCGAATTCCATTCCGACTGGCAGTGGCGCGATATCCATAACAACGCCAAACCAATGGTGCTCGACTCCCTGCCCAGTGCGCTCACCCCCATTTGCCAGGTGATCGACGATTGGAATACCTGCCGCAAACTCGGCCTGCTCATTGAAGCCAAGGTCGGTTCCGGGCGGCTGCTGCTCTGCTCGGCGGACCTCACCTCAAACCTGGACACCCGCCCCGAGGCGCGCCAACTGAGGGCCTCGCTGGAGCGCTACGCGGCGGGACCCGCCTTCGACCCTCAAGTCGCACTCACACCCGACCAGCTGCAGTCGCTCTTCCGTCAGCCCCGTGCCATCGACCGCCTCCACGCGCGCATCGTCGATTGCAGCAGCGCTCACCCGGGCTACCCGGCCGATCTGATTCTCGACGGCGATCCGAAGACGATGTGGCATACCCCATGGGGCGAGAACGCACCCGGCTTTCCACACACGCTCGTCATCGCCCTGGACGCCGTCACCCCACTGCGGGGACTCGAACTGACCCCGCGCAATGACAACAACCGCAACGGCTGGATCCGCGAGTACACCGTCGAGCTCAGCCGCGATGGCGAGCAATGGACCGAAGCCGCCAGCGGAAGTCTCTCCAACGATGCGAGGGTCAAACAGGTCTTGTTCGGCAGCGGCGTCGCCGAAGCCCGGTTCATCCGGCTCATCGCACGCTCCGGCTTCACCCCCGATGCCCCCTTCGCCTCCCTGGCCGAGCTCGATCTGTTCCGGCCGGAGGCCGGAAGCCCGACGCCCTGAAGGGCATCAGGCGAGGTCAGAGGTCCGGTGGCAATGTGGTTGAGGACATTTGGTGCTGGGGTTCCGGCCTTGCGGCCGGAAGCC
>CALLYA010000040.1 GCA_937875495.1 uncultured Verrucomicrobiota bacterium | reverse complement strand
AGACGTGTGCTCTTCCGATCTGTATTGCATCGGTCACCGGGGCTGTCCTTGAATCTGGATACATATGGTCGTTCACGACGCCGCCTCCGGTGGTGCGAAGGGCTGAAATGACCCCGCCCCGGAGCGGGGTTGAGCCGTTTTTCTTCCTGGAATTTGACCAGGCGGTCGAACCCGCGGCGGTGCTTCCGACGGTTCGTGTCATGGCGGAGAGGAAGGAATGGCCGATTCGGCTGGCGACGCTCGAGGAGGTCGAGGGTAACGCTGACCTGCAACGCCTGAGCAACTCGGCATCCGCGGGCCGGTGGATGGCCTTCAAAGTGGAGGAGGATTCGGGTGTGGCGAGGCGGCTTCCGGCGGGGCTGGTTGAGGTCGAGATCGGCCCCGGAACCCCTTCAGCCGAGGGGCCCTTAACGACCTTCCAAGCGCAGCGCCATAGGTTCACGATGCCGGATCGGCTACGGGTATTGAAGGTCGATTGTGCGTATTCGGGGAGCTGCCGGCCGGGATTTCCATGGCGTATTCAATTCAACAATCAGTTGGATTTAAAGCTGTTCCGCGAGGAGATGGTCACGGTCAGTCCGCCGATCGAGGGGATGCGGGTCACGCCTTCAGGCGCGCAGCTCCTCGTACATGGGTGGACCAAAGGCAGGACCAAGTACAGCTTGCGGATCGACGGCGGCGTGCAGGACATCCACGGGTCTGCACTGGGTGAGGCGGAAGTCCACTCGATCTCGGTCGGCCCGGCTGAGCCGACGTTGCGCGGGCCCGAGAAGTCCATGTTCATCCTTGACCCGGCAGGCCCGCCGGAGCTGACGGTCTTTAGCATCAATCATGCTCGACTTCGTTTGCAGCTGTATGCGGTCGGACCGGAAGACTGGCTTGCCTATCTCGACTCTATCCGCCTGGTTGAATTGGAGGGAAAGGGATCTAGCGTTCCTGGGAGACGTGTGCTCTCCAAAGAAATACGAACCTCGGGTCCGAATGAGGAGTGGGTGGAAACGCGAATTGATCTGAGTCCCGCTTTAGAGGAGGGGGTGGGACACGTGGTTGCCTTGATCGAGCCGGTCGGCGGAAAGCGTGAACCGGGAAAGCGGCCGATCATGGTTTGGGTCCAGGCAACGCGCCTCGGACTCGGTGCGTATTCAGACCAAACCGACTTGGTGGCATGGGTGACCCGTCTGACAGATGCGTCACCGGTGGAGGGGGCGCAGGTTCAATTTTTTTCGAAGCGGGTTTGGGCGGAAGGCAGGACGGGTAGGGATGGGACGACCCAGCTGCCGTTGGTGACCGATGCAGGCAGGAATTCGAACCGAGATGCGCGGCATTTCTTGATCGCGCGGGATGGTGTGGATTCGGTCATACTCCCGTCCAATCAATGGCTGTTTGGACCGAGCCACTGGATGGAGCAGCCGGTTTCCGATTCCCTGCGTTGGCATGTTTTCAGCGACCGCGGGATTTACCAGCCGGAAGAGACGGCCTACATCAAGGGGTGGATTCGCCTGTACGAGGGTGGAAAGCTCGGCGATGTCCGGTTGTATGAGGGTATGGGCCGAAGCGTCAGATGGGTATTAAACGATCCGAGGGGGGGGCTCCTGGACCAGGGCAGGGCGACGGTCAATGCCATGGGCGGTTTCGACTTCTTCATTGAACTGCCTGAACGAATGAACCACGGCTGGGCGCGCCTGGCCATGGAGCTTGATGATCCGGCGGCGCCGGAGGCTGGGCGTGAATTCGGGTTCGGACTAGAGATCGGCGAATTCCGACGCCCGGAGTACGAAGTGAAAACGGTGGCCTCCGACGGACCGCACATCATGGGTGGCCACTCCGAGGTGGGCGTACAGGCCTCCTATTATGCGGGGGGAGGGCTGGCCAACGCGCCGGTGGACTGGCAGGTGCGTGCAGCCCCTGGATTTTTTGTTCCACCGGGCTGGGATGGGTTTCGATTTGGGGGGCAGGAATTGTGGCCCTGGTGGGAAGAGGACGACTTTGACGACAACGAGACCGACGAAGTTGCCGAGCATTCCGGCAGGACGGATGCGGACGGCGGGCATCGGATTCGCATCGACTTCAAGCCGACGGATCCTCCACGCCCGTATGTGCTGCATACGGAGGCCACGGTTGAGGACGTGAATCGCCAGGCATGGACGGGAAAAGCCCAGCTTCTGGTGCACCCCGCGAACCACTATGTCGGCATACGCAGTCCTCGGCGGTTTGTGGAGAAGGGTGAACCGCTGTTGTTGGAAGCGGTCGTGACGGATCTCGATGGCAAAGCGGTCATCGGTCGCGCGATCGAGATGACTCTGGAGATCGAGAACTGGGTCATGGAAGAGGGCACTTGGACTCGACAATACCATCCGGTTTGGGCACAAAGTCTGACTTCGGAAGAGAATCCGGTCTCTGTTCGGGTGAGCCCCAAGGAGGGCGGGAGCTACCGGTTCAGGGCCGTAATCGAGGACGAGCAGGGGCGAAAAAACCGGAGTACGATCCGCGTCTGGGTCTCCGGCGGATGGAGTCCGCCCGATCGTGACCTGGTTGGAGACGCTCTGGAGTTGATTGTCGATCGTGAGGAGTACGCACCGGGAGATACCGCGGAGATACTGCTGCAATCGCCGTTTGATAAGGCGGAAGGGCTGATGATCCTCGATCGTGGCGGGATGTTGCAGCACGAGTTTTTTGAGGTGACCGGCAGGACACACACCTTAAAGGTTCCGATTTTGGATGGGTACATCCCGGGGTTGGAGTTGCGGGTTGAGCTGACCGGATCCGCGCCGCGGAGCGATGCAAGCGGGGAGGCCTTGGATGGCCTCCCGGAGCGCCCCGCGTTCGCCTCGGGTCAGGTTTCGCTGAAGGTGCCGCCGCGTTCACGTCGGCTCGAGGTACAGGCCACACCGGCCGCGCCCAAGCTGGAGCCGGGTACATCGACGGAGATTGCACTGACGGTTCTGGATGGGAAAGGCATGCCTGTCGAGGGTGCGGAAGTCGCCGTCGCAGTGGTGGACGAGGCGGTCTTGGCGCTGACTGAATACGCGTTGGCCGATCCGATTGAGACCTTCTACACGTCGCGGGGGGCGGCGGTCACGGCGCACGATTCCCGAGCCTACATAGACCTGAACGCGGCCGAGCGTTTGAGAGATGCCCTGGACGAGGTGATTGCTGATTCCATGCTGGGCGGGCAATTGTTTGGAGCCATGCCTGAATCGACTGGGTTCAGGGTGATGGCGGCGATGGATGCGGGCATGGGCGGTGGCGCCGGTATGGCCGGGTCGGCGATTCGGATACGGTCCGATTTCGATCCGCTGGCGCTGTTCTCGCCTGCGGTCAGGACCGACGCAAGTGGGACGGCAACGGCCACGGTCCGGGTGCCGGACAATCTCACGCGATATCGGGTCATGGCGGTGGCGGTTGCCGGGGAGCACCACTTCGGCAAGGGCGAGTCGACGATCACGGCGCGACTACCGCTCATGGTGCGTCCGTCAGCGCCGCGGTTCCTCAATTTCGGCGACCGATTCGCCTTGCCGGTGGTTGTTCAGAACCAGACCGATGCGACGTTGGCGGTCGATCTGGCGGTGCGCACGCGCAATCTGACGTTGACGGACTACGCCGGCGGCCGTGTGGTGGTGCCGGCGAACGATCGGGTAGAGGTGCGGTTCCCAGCGGCGGCGGAGCGTCCAGGGACCGCGCGTTTCCAGGTCGGAGTCGCCACGGGTGGGTTTGCCGATGCGGCGGAGGTGAGCCTACCGGTCTGGACACCCGCGACGACGGAGGCGTTTGCGACCTACGGCGAGCTGGACGACGGCGCGATTTTGCAGCCGTTGGAAGCCCCGGACGATGTTGTCGCTGCATTTGGTGGGTTGGAGGTGAGCACCTCTTCGACGCAGCTGCAGAGCCTGACGGATGCGGTCATCTACCTGGTCGACTATCCGTTCGAGTGTGCCGAGCAGCTGGCCTCGCGGATCATGTCGATTGCGGCGCTGCGCCCTGTTCTCGCCGCGTTCGATGCGAAGGGCTTGCCTCAGGCGGATGCGATCGATGCTTCGATCGAGCAATCGTTGCAGCGATTGATCGACCACCAGAATTCTGACGGCGGCTGGGCCTTTTGGTCATCCATAGCCGACTCGCACCCGTACGTCAGTATTCATGTGGCGCATGCACTCAGGCGCGCACGGATGGCGGGTTATGGGGTCCCCCAAAACACAACGGACTCTGCTTTGACGTATTTGCGGAATATCGAGGAGTATCTGCGGGATGAGTATTCGGATCGGGTCTGCTGGTCGCTGACGGCCTATTCGTTGAACGTGCGTGATCTCTATGGCGATTTCGTGGGGCGCGAGGTGCAGGGGCTGATTGACGATGCCGGCCTGGATGCCATGCCGCTGGAGGCGATCGGGTGGCTACTGCCGATTTTGGGCCGCGACCTCACTGCTGGCCGCCAGGTTGATGCCATGCTTCGCCACCTGAACAATCGGGTCAGTGAGACGGCTGGGATCGCGAATTTCGTGTCGGGCTATGACGACAGCGGGCATTTGCTGTTGCACTCCGATCGCAGGACCGATGCGATCGTCCTTGAGGGTTTGATCGATACCGCGCCGGGGAGTGATCTGATTGCGAAAGTGGTGCGCGGGCTGTTGGCCCATCGGGTGGAAGGGCGTTGGGGAAACACACAGGAGAACGCCTTCGTGTTGCTGGCTTTGCAGCGGTATTTCGCTGCGTTTGAGGAGGCGACTCCGGATTTCCTGGCGCGGGTCTGGTTGGGCGAGCGGTATGCGGGTGGGCATTCGTTCCGCGGTCGCACGACGGAGCAACATGCGATCGAGGTACCGATGTCCTACTTGGCCGAGCGGTCCGGGCTTCAGGATTTGATCCTGGCGAAGGAGGGTCCGGGGCGGCTTTATTATCGGGTCGGACTGAAGTATGCGCCGCGTTCGCTCAAGCTCGACGCGTTGGATCGTGGGTTTGAGGTTGGGCGCAGCTATGAGGCTGTGGACGACAAGGACGATGTCCGCCGGCTACCGGATGGCGGCTGGTGGGTGCGCGCGGGGGCACGCGTGCGGGTGAAACTGGAGCTCATCGCACAATCCCGGCGCTATCACGTTGCGCTGGTCGATCCGCTGCCGGCGGGGCTTGAGCCGTTGAATACGGCGTTGGCGATCACGGCAACGCTTCCGCCGGACGCTGATGCAGAATCTGAAAGGCGGTCGGAGGATTGGTTTTGGTGGTGGCGTCCGTGGTACGAGCATGAGAACATGCGTGATGAGCGGGTGGAGGCCTTTAGTAGCTACCTTCCCGCGGGGGTATATCACTACAGCTACATTGCCAGGGCGACGACCCCGGGCGAGTTTGTGGTCCCTCCCGCCAGGGCGGAGGAGATGTATGCCCCGGAGACGTTCGGTCGAAGCAACTCCGAGCGCATGATCGTAGCCACGGCTCCGTAGGTTGCGGTTGTCCGAAAAGGTAGCTGGTTTCCCCCATCCCCATCCGGAGAATCTCGCGCAGAGGCGCAGAGGCGCCAAGGCGTTTTCGAACTGATCAAGGGGGTGGGTAGGGTCCATTCCCTGATCCGTGCTTTTTTTTGGAAGGGATTGGGGTGAAAAACCTTTTCGGACGGCCGCTGGCTAGGGCTCCCCTCGATGCAGGCGCAGGAACATGGGGAAGCCCTCGCCGTACCCGTACCCTTTCCCGTACTCTTACTCCTACTCGTACTCCTACTCGTACTCCTACTCGTACTCCTACTCGTACTCCTACTCGTCCCCG
>CALLYA010000039.1 GCA_937875495.1 uncultured Verrucomicrobiota bacterium | reverse complement strand
TGGAGCCTTTGGCAATAGGCGCGCATGACAGGCTGGACAAAGGCGTTGACGAGGGTGGTACTACTGCGTTCGAACTCCCGGTGGCGTGGGTGCACCTGGTGGGAGAGCGAAATGGGCAGTGGGAGTTTCTTGGCGAGCGCGGCGCCGAGGATGCGTTCGTTGGCGGGGTCTTCGAAGGCATCGAGCAGGCAGATTGCGATCGCCTCGATCGCCTCTCGAGCGACGAGCTCGAGGATGGGGTCGAGGATGGACGGCAGGTCGGATTGGGTCAGCGGCCGTCTAGGGACGAGTCCAAGCCGAAGGTCGCGGGGGACGAGGGGAAGCGGGCGTGAGGGTTGGAGGCTATAGAGGAGTTCTCTGTTTTGACGGCCGATCTCGGGGATGTCTTCAAAGCCTTGGTTCGTGACGAACAAGACCTTGGCGCCTTCGCGCTGGAGCAGGGCGTTGGTGGCCACGGTCGTCCCATGGACCAGCTTGGTGGCTCGGGGCCATTCTGCCGAGCCGAGCATGCTTTGGATCCCGTTGAGGATAGCCGTTTGCGGGGCGGTGGGCAGGGAGGGGACCTTGTTCAGGGCGAGGCCGTGGCTGGTGATCAGGACAAGGTCGGTAAAGGTCCCGCCGGTATCCGCGCCGAGGGTGACATTGGGTGAGGCTTCCATGTCCGCTGATTTGTGGGAAAGACGGGGGGAATCAAAGGCTGTCTGGGAGGGGCGGCAGCTCATCGGCCTCGTTGGTCGGCGATGCCTGACGCTGTAGAGGGTCGGGGATGGAGGGTAGGTCTTCAGGGACAGCGTCGGGGCCGGTGCGGACCTCAAGGACCTCCATTCGGGTGCGGGTCCTACGGATCAGGTCGCGTGCTTCGATCTTGCTCAGGTTCCAATGATCGCCCTCTTTCTTGACGGAGATGATCTCGATCTGGCGGAACACCTGATCTGGGTTGTCCTTGGCGTGGCATTCGAGGCGCAGTGGGAACCAGCCCTCTTGATCGATCCAGGAGCGAACGGAGGAGTATTGGCTCTTGTAATCGCTGCCGGGGAAGCTCTCGATGACGTAACAGGGGCGGCCTTTGCTCTTGGAGATTCGGTCCAGGGAGTGGGTCGGCCACAGGAGGAAGGTGAAGGCGAGGTCTTCGAAGGTGAAGTCGAGGTCGGCGAAGCGGGTTGCGAGGTGTTCTTCGCCGATCTTCAGGAACTCACCGTCGCTGGCGCGCACGAAGGCGTTCCAGCGATCGAGGATCAGGTCGTGATCGACCAGGAAATCGATGACCGGGCGTTCGGGCGGTGCGATTCGGTAGAGGGTTTGCACGCGCTCGGGCTGCCAGAGGTTGAAGATTTCGAGGGGGATCGGTGCGGAGGAGCGTCCTTCGAGGTTACGCGGGGAGACGCCCAGGGCGTAGAGCCTGGCGGAGATGTGATAGGGCTCGCCTTGGCGTTCTTGGAGGACCCGATGTGCGATTTCGTCCGCGGAATGGGGTGTGGTCTCAGCGCGAGCGCCGAGGGGTGCGGCCAGCGTGAAGGCGAGGAGGATGGCGCTGAGTGGGGCGGTGAATCGTGTGTGGCGGTATCTGGGGGTGTTGTATGTGAGGCGCATCGTGTCAGTCTTGTACTTTTGGATTCTTGCGACGAGCGCCGCTGGGGAGCAGGGCGTGTTGGACGGCTTGGGCGACATCGGAGATCAGGACGATCTCGACCAGTTTGCGGACATCCTCGGGGATCTCCAGGACGGAGGTCTCGTTGAGTCTGGGCAGGAGGACCTTTTTGAGTCCGAAGCGGGATGCCGCGAGGACCTTTTCCTTGATCCCACCGACGGGCAGGACTTTGCCCTGCAGGCTGATCTCACCGGTCATGGCGAGTTCCGGATCGATCCTTCTGCCGGTGAGCAGGGAGATGAGGGCGATCGCGATGGTGACCCCGGCTGAGGGACCGTCTTTGGGGATGGCGCCGGCGGGGACGTGCACATGGATATCGCTTTTTTCGAAGAAGGCGGGATCGACCTTCAGTTTCGCTGCATTGGCTCGCACGTAGCTGAGTGCAGCCTGTGCGGATTCGCGCATGACATCGCCGAGGGAGCCGGTGAGGGTGAGGTGTCTACCACCCGGCATTTGGGTGGCTTCGATGAAGAGGACATCCCCACCGAACGGGGTCCAGGCCAAGCCGATGGCGATTCCGGGGTTGCCGGCGCGTTCCGCGCGTTCGCTCTTGAACGGGGGCTGGCCCAGGTATCGGGAGAGGGAGCGGGTAGAGATCACGACGTTACGTTTGCCCTTTTCGACGGTTTTCCGGGCGATCCGGCGGCATGCGGTTGCGATCTTACGCTCCAGGCCGCGGACACCAGCCTCGCGGGTATACCCATGGATGAGGCGCAGAATGGCATCCTCCTTGAACTGGACCATATCCGGTTGGATCCCGTGGGCCAGCAACTGTCTGGGGATGAGGTATCGCAAGGCGATCTGGAGTTTCTCCTGGTCGGTATACCCGGGGATATCGATGATCTCCATACGATCGCGCAGGGGTGCGGGAATGGGATCCAGCTGATTGGCGGTACAGATGAACATGACCTGGGAGAGGTCGAACGGCACCTCCAGGAAGTGATCGCTGAAGTTGTGATTCTGCTGAGGATCGAGGACCTCCAGCAGGGCGGATGCGGGGTCTCCCCGGCTATCGGTCCCCATCTTGTCGATCTCATCAAGCATGAAGACCGGGTTTTTGGAATCGGCCTGGCGCAGGGCCTGAATGATCCGTCCGGGCAGGGCGCCGACATAGGTGCGTCGATGGCCACGGATCTCGGCTTCATCGCGCACACCGCCGAGGGAGATCCGGACGAACTTCTTACCCATGGCGCGTGCGATGGACATGCCGAGGGAGGTCTTACCGACTCCCGGCGGTCCGACGAAGCAGAGAATCGGTGCCTTCACGTTCTGTTGCTGTCCCTTGGCCTGGGCCTCATCAAGCTTGAGTTTCAGGACGGCGAGGAATTCGAGGATTCGGTCTTTCACCTCGGTGAGACCGTAGTGGTCCTCATCGAGGATCTTGATCGATTTCTTCAGGTTGATGACGTCTCCGGTCCATCGGGACCACGGCACGGCGATGAGCCAATCGAGGTAGTTGCGGACGACGGTATACTCCGCGGAGGCGGGAGGGATCTGTGCGAGCCGGGAGAGCTGTGTAACCGCGGCTTTCTCGGCATTATCAGGCATTTTTGCCTTTTCGATCTGGCTCCGCAGTTCGAGCAGCTCGACCTGACGCTCATCGCCATGGCCGAGTTCCTCCTGGATCGCCTTCATCTGTTCGCGCAGGAAGTACTCTCTTTGGCTTTTTGAGAAGGCGGTCTGGACCTTTTCCTGGATTTCGCTTCCAAGCTGTAAGACCTTTAGCTCTCGAGCCATGTGTGTCGTTACGGCCTTTAATCGCGACTGGTCGAGGGGATCTCTGAGGATTTCGAGTTTCTGGTCCAGAGACAGGTCCAGGTTTGCGGCGATGAGATCGGCGAGTCGGCCGGGGTCCTGGGTATTGATGCTGGCGATCTTGAGCTCTTCGGGGAGGCTCGGGGTGAGGCTGAGGATTTCCTGGAAGAGGTTGGATGCGCTGCGAAGCAGGGCTTCCATGGTGATTCCGGCCTTTTTCTTCTCCTCGACGATTTTGATTTTGGCTTTGAGGAACGGAGTCTTGGGGTCCTCGACGACCTTGACGACCTTGCAGCGTGAGATGCCTTGAACAAGCACGCGGATGGTATCATCCGGGAAGCGCAGCATCTTGAGGACGCGGCCGACGCATCCGAAGTCATGCAGCTGGTCCGGCCTCGGTTGATCGAGATCCGGGTCGGTCTGAAGGACGAGGCCAAGCAGGCGGTCGCCGGCGACGACTTCGTCGATCAGCCTGATCGAGCGCTCGCTGGCGACGAGGAGGGGTGCGACCATGTACGGGAACACGACCAGATCGCTCAGGGGCAGGATGGGTAGGACATCGGGGATTTTATCGGGGGAATCGTCTCCTCCCGAGCGATCCGAGGCGCGAATGACAGGTGGTTCAAAGATTTCGCTCATGCAGCAGCTCTCCCACCTCCAAATGGGATGAAAAAGAAAAAAACACCACTAGCGATGAATCGGATGCGCGGTGGGTTTGGGGTGTGTGCGCCCTCGGCGTCCTTGTCGGTACAAGGGCGCGATTGAGGGAGGTATGGAAGGATCCGCCGAAGGTGAAGCCGGGTTTCACGAACGATGGTCCAGAATGATTTTGACAGGGTCGATATGCGGAGTGGATTCCCTGGGGAAGACGATGTGCAAAAAACCGTTGTGGTAATTGGCGCGCACCTGGCTAGCGTTGATGTTCTTGGGCAGGAGGATCTCTCGCTCGAAGGGACCGTATTCGATTTCGAGTTGGCGGTAACAACACTTGCTGCCGCTATGGCAAACATCCCTGCGCTGGCCGCGAATGGTCAGGGTCCGTTCCTCCAAACTGATCTCGATGTCGTCCTTACTAATTCCGGGGATTTCCATCTTTATGACGAGTTCGGTCTCCGTCTCGAAGATATCGGTATTAGGGGTCCATGCCGTATCTTCGGTCATGATGGCGCTCCCCTTGCCTGTGATGTAGCGGTTTTGTCCACGTCTCCGGGTCGGTCCGGAAGACGCGGTACCGTTCATCATTGTGGAGGGGGGGGTGAAACGAGAGCCAAGCATGGGTTCGAGCTCCTTGGAAAATCGTTCGATCGATGAATGCGGAAGCTGACGAGGGTCTTGAACATCTCAGCCGTCCGGTTTCAGTGCGTCTGCAGTCGTGGGGACGAAGGCAACCGGAGGGGATCCGCGGGTTGAATTTTATTAGAACAATTAGGGTTCAACATACGGAGAAACGGCAGTCCTGACAAGGTGCGAGCGGATGGAAAAGCGCGGACGCTTTGTTAGGGGGGGGAAGGCGGAGCGGAGGGGAGTGCGGAAGGTCGCGGAGGGGGTGTTGTGGTGGAACGGTGGGTGCCGGGTTGCGTTTGCCGTCGATTTCGATTTCGTCGCGCGACAATGATCGGACTGATCGGCAACCCCCGTACTCGTACCCGTACACGTACCCGTACACGTACTCGTACCCGTACACGTACTCG
>CALLYA010000038.1 GCA_937875495.1 uncultured Verrucomicrobiota bacterium | reverse complement strand
AGGGGATCGAGGGAATCGAGGGAATCGAGGGGATCGAGGGGATCGAGGGGATCGAGGGGATCGAGGGGATCGGCATCACGTTTTTGCTTGCCAGCGCACTGGAATCTCGATTATGCTCCAAAAATCCAGGGCCGGCCCCACCTTCGGTCTTTGAAAGAATGCCGGTTGCATTCTGGAATTGATCCGCCAAGTTAACCGATCCCGGAAGACCACTATTTTATTGAAGGCCACCGATACGACCTGGAAGTCGAATTTCGACGATATCGACTCAGAAAGACGATTTGAGATGAAAGAGAACGAATTGCTCGAATGCATGGATAAGGACGACAAGCTGCGCATCACCCGCGAATACCAGCTCCACGAGAAGGACACAGGTTCCGCGGACGTTCAGATCGCGCTGCTCACCCATCGGATCAACGAGTTGACCGAGCATCTGCGTGAGCACCGCAAGGACCACAGTTCACGGCGAGGCCTTCTGAAGATGGTGGGGCAGCGCAGGCGTCTCCTCGATTACTTGAGCAAGACGGACACGGACCGCTATCTCCAGCTGATCAAGCGGCTCAATTTGCGTAAATAGCGTTTGTGTTGACGCTTGGAATATATTCAAAGCCCCCTCGTCTTTGGCAAGGGGGCTATTGTGCTTGGCGCCGAACCGGGACCGAGTGGAATTCGGATCTTTTGAACGTCTTGTCAGGGCGTAGGTTCGGTGGAATTGGTCTAGAGTGACCTCAAAAGGTAAGAAGAAGATAATTGTTGGCAAGAAGTAGCTGGTAGTTGGTAGGAAAAGAGAAGACAGAGAGCTCAAAATTCCCATGTCGCTGGACCCAGTAAGTCAGAAAAAAAAGAGATTGTCCCGCGACGAAAAGAGAAAGACGACAATGTTAGGTACGAACGAAATTAAGACCCGGATCGGGGAGATTGATTTATCCCTCTTCACCGGGGCCATTGCGAAGCAAGCCAATGGCGCGGTTTTTTTGCGCTACGGCGAAAACGTGATTTTTGCCGCCGCCACGATGGATTCACCGCGGGAAGGCCTCGATTTTTTCCCGCTCATGGTTGATTACCGCGAACGCACTGCGGCTGCCGGACGGTTCCCCGGTGGGTACTTCAAGCGGGAGGGGCGTCCGAGTGATCGTGAAATCCTGATTGCCCGGATGATTGACCGGCCGGTCCGCCCCCTCTTCCCGGACGGGTTTCGCAACGATGTGCAGCTGCAACTGATGCTGTTTTCATCCGATCGCGAGAACGAGACCGATGTCTTTGCGATCAACGCGGCCTCAGCGGCGTTGACGATCTCGAACATCCCCTTCGACGGACCGCTTGGCGCGGTTCGCGTCGGGCGTATTGACGGTCAATTCATCGTCAATCCGACGCATGCTCAGATAGAGCTCAGCGATCTCGATCTGATCTATGTCGGCCGTGAGAACGGCGAAATGATGATGATCGAAGGAGCGGCGAAGGAGATTCCCGAGCAGGAATTCCTGGATGCCATGGATTTCGCCCAGCCGTTTGTTCAGGAGATCATCCGCATTCAGCGGGAATTGGCGGCTCAGATCGGCCAGCCCAAGATCGAGCCGGTCTTGGTCCTTCCTTCGCAGGAGTGGATCGACTACATCCAGCACCACTTTGGCGAAGCCATCAAGCAGGCGATCATGCAGAGCTCGAAGCAGGCTCGCAAGGAGCAGCTCGATGCGATCAAGGCGCAGGTCATTGACCAGGCGACGGGCGACAAGGGCGACGAGCCGGTCGATGTCGGCGCGGTGAACATGGCCTTTGCCGAGGTCGAGAAGAAGATGGTCCGCAAGGCGGTCTTGGAGAACGGGCGTCGGCTTGACGGCCGTGGTCCCCGCGAGCTTCGGGAGCTTAAGTGCGAGACTTCGGTCCTACCCCGGACCCATGGTTCCGCGGTCTTCTCGCGTGGAGAGACGCAGGCCCTCAGCATCACCACGCTTGGGTCCAACTCCGACGTCCAAAGCCTGGACGCGCTGGTCGGTGGCGAGAATGAGAAGCGGTTCATTCTGCACTACAACTTCCCGCCCTTCTCGGTGGGTGAGTGCCGACCCATTCGGGGGCCGGGCCGCCGCGAGATCGGGCATGGCGCCCTTGCGGAACGTTCGCTGGAGCCGGTGCTCCCGGCCGACTGGCCTTATGTTGTACGTTTGAACTCTGAGATTATGGAGTCCAACGGTTCCACATCGATGGCCAGCGTCTGTGGTGGGAGTCTGGCGCTGATGGATGCAGGCATCCCGATCGCCAAGCATGTCGCCGGAATCTCGATCGGATTGATGACGGACGCGGGTTCGGCCGTCACCTTGACGGACATTCTCGGTTCTGAGGACCACTTCGGCGATATGGACTTCAAGGTAGCCGGCACTCGGGATGGGATTACTGGCTTCCAGGTGGATCTCAAGATTCCGGGCTTGTCTCGGGAACTGGTCCGTCAGGCGCTCGAGGATGCGCGCAGCGCGCGTCAACTGATCCTGGATGTCATGGAGCAGGCCATTCAGACGCCGCGGGCGGAGCTGAGTCCGTTTGCCCCGCGCATCAAGGTCATCCATATCTCCCCCGAGAAAATCGGGCTATTGATTGGACCTGGCGGCAAAAACATTCGCAGGATCACGACGGAGACCGGGTGTTCGATTGATATTGAGGACACCGGCGAGGTCTTCATCTTCTCGGCGACGAGCGAGGGCATGGATCAGGCGGTTCGTGAGGTGGAAGCCTTGACCGCCGAGGCCGAGGTCGGCAAGATCTATCGTGGTATCGTCAAGGGAATCAAGGACTTCGGTGCGTTTGTCGAGATTTTGCCCGGGACTGAGGGCCTGGTACATATCTCCGAAATGGCGGACGCCCGCATCCGTGCGGTCGAGGACGTCTGTTCGATCGGCGACCAGATGTGGGTGAAGGTCATTGAGGTTGATGATCGCGGCAAGATTCGCTTGAGTCGGCGCGAGGCGATGGCTGAGCGCGGTGAGCGAAGTGCCCCGCCGGTGGATGATGCTCCTGAGGCGTTCGACTACGAGCCGACCGAATACGCTGACCAGGGATCGGAGGTCGAGCGTGAGGAGCCGTATCGTCCACGCCCACCCCGTCCGCGCATGGACCGCGACCGCGGTCCCCGCGATCGTGGAGGCGAGCGGGCACCGCGTGAGCGCAGTAGCGGCGAACGTAGCGAGCGCCCGCCGCGTGAGCGCGGTCGTGACCGTGGGGATCGGGCTCCGAGGGAGCGTGATCGCGGGGGCGAGGGTGGCTACGGTCCGCCGCGTCCTGCAGCTGATCATGGATCCGGGCCACCTGCGCGTCCTTCCTACCCCCGGAGTTCCGGCGGATTTCAGCCGCGTTCGGGAGGGGGAGAAGGGTTTGACGACGCACCGCCCTCGCGTCCGTCCGGTGACGTAGACGGTCCGCCCAGGCGCCGCGGCTCCAGCCGCCGCCGTTCGAGCAATTTCCGCGGTCCGGACGACTACTAAGACCGACCAAGCGCCCCATCGTGCCAAGTCACGGTGGGGCGTTTTTTTTTGTTTCCAGGGGGCGAGCTGGGGCCTGTCCGAAAACTCTGTTGGGCCAAAACGAATGGTCGCCGGGGGACAGGAAGGGGTGAGGGAAGGGGAAAGGAACACTTGGAAGACGCGAAGACATGAAGGTCCGGAGGGAGAGGTCTCGCGCATAGGCGCAGAGACGGGAAAAGAGATACGTCCGAGCTGTTTACGAAAACGGTTTATCTAAAATTCCCCAAAAGGGTAGGGATCAGAGCACTGACCCAACCCACCCCCCTGACCAGGTCGAAAACGCCACCGCGACCTCGCATCACGCGCAGTCTGCGCACCCTGGGTCCGGAGGCTGCGATTGTTTCTTGTATTCCCCGGGCAGGATCGGTTAGGGGTTGTGCAAGCAGAGGATTCTCAGGTTTCTTCTATCTTTCACGATCTGAGGAGGGATTCATGAATATTGGAATGACAAGTTGGTCGCCGCAGCCGAAATCTCTGATCCAGGCCCTGGACATCGCCCAGGAGCTGGGCATGGATTGCATTCACCTCGGGTTCTTCGATGAAGCGTCGCTGCAGGCGGAGACGCTTGCCGCGGTCGAGGATTGGCTCGAAGAGAACTCCGTCTTCATATCGGCGACTTGTCTTGCCTTTGACGGGGAGGATTACACCAGCCTGCAGACGATTCACCAGACCGGGGGATATCTACTTGACGAGCGATATCCTGAGCGCCTGGACAAAACGAAGCGTGCCGCCGCGGCGACGCAGCTGTTGGGGGTGGATATCCTTTCAGCGCATGCGGGCTTTATCCCGGAGTCGCCCGCGGATCCCGCGTATGATGTGATGTTGGGCAGGGTGCGCGAGGTCTGTGACGTATTGAACGAGTATGGACTGAAGCTCGGGCTGGAGTCGGGTCAGGAAAAGGCGGAGACCTTGTTGGCCTTTTTGGACGCGTTGCAGCGGGACAACATCTGCGTCAACTACGATCCCGCCAATATGATTCTCTACGGCAATCAGGAGCCGTTGGATGCTCTGAAACTCCTGCGCGACCGCGTCGAGCATGTCCATATGAAGGACGCCTGTTGGACGAAGGAGCCGGGGACGTGGGGTGTTGAGGTTCCATTGGGACAGGGTGAGGCTGGTATCAAGCAGATTGTGGCCTATCTCGCCCAGACCAACTACGACGGTGCGCTCGTGATCGAGCGTGAGGCCGGTGACGATCGCGTCGGCGACATCGCCCGTGGCAAGGCGTATTTGGATCGCATTCTTGTGTGATTGAACCGGTTCCATCCAGTCCGGTATCGGGCTGGATGGAACCGACGGTGGGGAGTGGGGTCCGCAGATGGCCGCAGATGAAGGAAGGGGAAGATCGGAAGCGAGGCCATCGATTGAATCGATTGAATCGAATGAATCGAGGGGAAGCTATGGGAAGGGGAGGGAAGCTTGATTCGGCCTGAAGTGTTCTTGGGCAAAACCTCCACAACCCCGCTTCCGCCCAACGCTGCATTGCTCACGCGCCCCGCCAACCTTGCCCTTTGGGTTTTGTGTCTTTCTGATTGAAAAGAAATAGGTGATCAGGCAGTGGTGAAGGCGATAGCGCTTTCGGTTTACCTATCGCTGTTCATTTGTGGTTCGCGTCACCCCCCCCCGGGATGGTTTATGATGAAACGAATCAACTGTTTGCGCATTCGAATGCCTTGGTCGGTGGGTTTGTTGGTTTTTTTATGGCTGGCGCGGGTGGCGACGGCTGAGATCCCTGTTGCGCTGGGCGAAGAGACCGAGCTGGACCGATATGTGGCTGCGCCGGACCCGGCGTATGAGTGGTCTTTGGAGAGGACTGTTTCGGTCGAGAGCGCGCAAGTTCATCTGCTGCGGATGACCTCGCAGCGGTGGCGGACCTCGGAGGAGATCGACCCGAGTGTCTGGACGCACTGGTTGACGGTGGTCGTTCCTGAGGAGGTCAAGAGCGAGACCGCGTTGTTGTTCATTGGCGGAGGGAGCAACGATCGTGGGATGCCGAAGGATCCGCCGAGGGAGATGGTGACAGCGGCGAAGGCCTGCCGGATGGTCTGTGCCGAGCTGCGGATGGTCCCGAACCAGCCTTCGGTCTTTCCGGAGGAGGGGAAGAAGCGCTGGGAGGACGCGCTCATTGCGGTGACGTGGGATAAATATCTACGGACCGGGGATGCGACCTGGCCGATGCGTTTACCGATGACGAAGGCGGTAGTGCGGGCGATGGACACGATGACGGCCTTTTGTGCAACGGCGGAAGGCGGAGGGAGCCGGGTATCGACCTTTTACGTAGCGGGCGGTTCCAAGCGTGGCTGGACGACCTGGACGACGGCGGCGGTGGACGACCGTGTGATAGGGATGTCTCCGATTGTGATAGACCTGCTCAACCTGGTCCCTTCTTTCCAGCACCACTGGCGGGCGTATGGATTCTGGGCGCCAGCGATCCAGGACTATGTGGAGCTACGGATCATGGACTGGCTGGGTACGGAGCGGTTTGATGCGCTGATGCATCTGGTCGATCCGTATTCGTATCGTGCGCGTTTTCGCCAGCCGAAGTTCCTGATCAACGCCTCGGGCGACGAGTTCTTCCTTCCGGATTCATCGCAGTTTTATTGGGACGACCTCCCTGGTGAGAAATACCTGAGGTACGTCCCGAACACGGGGCACAGCCTGGATGGGACGGACGCGCTCGAGAGCCTGATCGCCTACATGTATTGTGTTGTGTACGACAAGCCACGGCCCCAATTCGATTGGGGGCGTGGGGAGGATGGCGCGCTGGTGGTGGAGGTGGAGGACGCTCCGGATCGGGTGCTCTTGTGGCAGGCGACCAATCCCATCGCGCGCGACTTCCGGGTGGATGTGCTTGGCAAGGTATGGACGAGCACGCCACTGCGGCCGGAGGGCGATGCGGGCAGGTATGTCGGGAACGTACCGATGCCGGAGAAAGGCTGGACGGCATACTTCGTCGAACTGACCTACAGCGATCGTGCCCCGACGCCCATGAAATTTACGACGGAGGTCCGTGTAAAGCCGGAGGTCTTGCCGTATGAGTATCATGCACCAGAGTCACCTCCTCCGCCGATCTTCCCGTGAGCGATGCTGGGCGATGGTGGGGGTGGCTCGGGTTGTTGAAACGGAATAGGCAGCTGGCCGGCCGGGTTGAGGCCGAATGGAGAGGAACGCATTGATGAACCAGAGGAGTCAGGAGAGGCTGGCGCTTACCGGGGGGGTGCCAGTGCGTGAGCGTCCGTTCCCGGCCTGGCCGGTGCATGACCATCGGGAAGCCGAGGCCCTTGTGGAGACGCTCGACGACCCGAAGTGGGGGATCGACAGTCCCCGGGTGGAACGGTTTGAGTCGGAGTTCGCCGCTTTCCAGGGGGCGCCCTACGCCGTCTCCTGTGCCAACGGCACCGTCGCATTGGAGATCGCCCTCGCGGCCCTGGGGATCGGACCGGGGGACGAGGTGATCTTGCCGGCCTACACCTTCGTCGCGACGGCTACGGCGGTGGTTATGGCGGGCGCGACACCGATCTTCGCGGATATCGAGGCGCAGACCTACAACATGGATCCGGGGCATGTCGCAGCGCTGATCACACCTCGGACGCGGGCGATCCTTCCGGTGCATTTCGCGGGGGCCTCGGCCGACATGGACCAGATCCTTGCGCTGGCTGAACGGCACGGTTTGGCGGTGCTGGAGGATGCCGCGCAGGCGGTCTGTTCCGAATGGTCCGGGCGGCGGGTCGGGAGCCTGGGCGAGGTTGGGACGTTCAGTTTCCAATCGTCGAAGAACATGACGGCGGGCGAGGGCGGCATGGTCGTGACGGCCTCGGAGGAGGCGTATCGGCGGGTCCGCTCGTATCAGAACTGTGGGCGGATGATCGGTGGCGAGTGGTATCGGCATTATGTGCCGGCCTCGAATCACCGGATTTCGGCCTTTCAGGCGGCGGTCCTCTCGGTGCAGCTGACCCGGGTCGAGGAGCAGACAGCGCGGCGCGAAGCCTCTGCGGCCTATCTTGCTGAGCGCATCAAGGGGGAGGTTCCGGGCATTGGAGTGATGAGCTATCCGGAACAGGTCACGCGCAATGCGTGTCATCTGTTTCTGATGCGGTACGATCCCGAGGAGTGGAACGGGATTCCGAAGTCGCGCTTCATCGCAGGCTTGCGGGCGGAGGGCATACCCTGTTCGCCGGGCTACATGCTTCCCCTCTATGAGCAGGATCTCTTTGCCTTGGATCGGGTGCGGCAGCGCCCCGGCCGGTTCGGCGAAGCGTGGCGGACGGTCGATTACCGAGCAGACCGCCTCCCGAACACCGAGCGCGCCTGTTACCAGGAGGCGATCTGGTTGCCGCAGTTCGTTCTGCTCGGGGAGCGCGCGGACATGGACACAATCGTCGTGGCGATGCTCAAGTTGAGAGGGCGGATGGATGAACTCGCAGCCGCTTCCGACTGATCCACGTGGACGGATTGGGGTGGTCATCCTTGCGGGGGGCCTGGGCCGCAGGATGTGGCCCTTTGGAGAGGTCCGCAACAAATCGGCACTACCGGTCTGCACCCGTCCGCTCTTGGCCTGGGTGCTCGAAGCGGTTGCTGGGCTTGATGTCATCGGTGAGGTGGTCGTTGTGACCGGCCATCAGCCTGGATCGGTCCGTGACGCGGCACAGGAGGCACGGACCGGTGCGCTGCCGATTCGTTTTGTGGCGGGCGGACGGTCTGCTGGCGGACTGGGTGGGACGGCGGACGGTGCATGGGTTGGGCTTCAATCGCTTGGTGAGGGGTGTGAGACCGCGCTGCTGCTCTTAGGCGACTGTTGGTTTGAGCGGGAGGACCTGGAACGGCTCTGCCATCAGGGCCTGGAGGCCACGGTCCCGACCCTGCTGGTCGGGCACCCGCGGGCACCCCAACTCGATCCGCGGACCGGTATCGGGGTGCGGGTTGAAGGGGGGCGGGTGAGTGAGGTGTTGATGCATCCGCGTGAGGAGCTGGGCTGGCGCTGGTTGGGCGCGGTTGTACTGCCTCGAACCTGTTTCGAAGAGTTGGGCGCGGTGCCGGAGGCGGTGGACCAGGTTGAGGTCGGCGCAATGCCGCCGACCGGTGCGGAGCTGGCCCAATGGATGGGCAAGCGGGCGGAGAACGGATCGGGGCTCCTTGCGTGTGATGCGAGTGGGTTGGCCTGCGATTTGGATCGCCCATGGGAGTGGCTCTGGCTCAACGCGCAGTGTACGCATCGCATGGTGCTCCAGGCGGCGGACCCTGATGGCCGGGACCTGGGACCTGGAGCGACGATCGATCCTTCGGCGCATGTGGAGGGTCCGATTCGCCTTGGCCGCGGCAGCAGGATTGGTCTCGGTGCTATTGTCCGTGGGGGGCTATGGGCCGGTGACGAGGTCGAGATTACCGACGGCGCTGTCCTGGAGGGTCCGATTGTGGTGGGCGATCGCACTCGTATCGAGCGGTATTGCCAGGTCGGCCCCGAAACCGTCTTGGGTTGCGACTGCCGGATCGGCCACGGTGCCGAGGTGCAGGGCCTGTTCCTGAACCGCTTTTACGCCTATCACTACTGTGAGTTCTGGGGTATTTGTGGGACAGCCGTGGATCTCGGTGCGGCGACGGTATGCGGCAATCTCAGGTTTGACGATCGGTTCAGCGAGCACGTGGTCTTGAAGCGGAGGGAGACTCCTGAATACGGGGCCAACGCAGCCTATCTCGGCGACTACAGTCGAACGGGCGTCAATGCGATTTTGTTACCGGGGGTGAAGCTCGGGGTTTACTGTCTAGTAGGACCTGGGACGATGATTTCCGGGGACATCCCGAATCGGTGTGCCGTCTATGTCGAGCAAACCGTGACCAAAAAGGATTGGGGGCCTGACCGATATGCCTGGTAAGAAGCTGCGACCATTCATCCATCCTGTGACCGGTGCCATTATTCCGCCTGAGTTGGCCGGGGTGATTGCGCCGATGTTCACGCCTGTGGACCGGCAGGGGCGGGTGGATCTCAAGGCACTGCGCGCCTATGCGGAGTACTTGGCGGCCAACGAGGCGATCTCGACCCTGTTCATCCGATCCGGTGTGGGTGGGATGTTCACGTTTCAGGAGGAGGAGATCGAGCCTGTGGTCGAGCTGATCGCGGAGGTTGCGAAGGCGAACGAGAAGCCCTTCCTGGTGGGCTGTCCGGGGACGTGGTCCGAGTGGCCGGGGGTGATTCGTGATGCTGATCGCTTTAGGCAGGAGAGTCTACGGTTTGGGGAGGCGGCGTTGGCGCGAGGCGCATACGCGGCGGTTTATCCCTTTCCTTACGGGCTATTGGATCCAGAACAGGGCGGCGCGGACGCGCAGGCGGTCTATCTTCGCTATTTCGACTGGGTTGCGGAGCGATTGTCGGGGCGGATCGTGCTCTACCATGTTCCGCAATTGCGACCGGAGCATTGGGTGACGCCGGCGTCGCTCGCTGAGCTGATGGAGCGGCACGCGAACATCGTGGGGATGAAGGTATCGCATGGCGACGTGAGCCATCACCTCGACCTGATGGCGGTGATCGACGAGACGAACTTCGCCTATATCTGCGGAAACGAGTTGGTTTTTCTACCGCTGCTGCTGATGGGCGCCTGCGGCCTGATCGGAGAGGGCTGCAATGCAATCCCGGAGGTCTATCGCGGGATCATTCGTGCCTTTTTCGCAGGCGCGCTCGCGGATGCGCGGGAGGGGCAGTTCGTTGCGAACGAAGCCTTTCGCGTCGGTCAGGAGCTCTGCCGAGACGCGACAGGGCAAGCTGCGATCGCTCCGGATTCGATTGGCCTCGGCTATCTATCGCAGCAGGGCGTCTATCCGTTCGGCCCGCGCCTGCGCTCCGGCGGGACCTGGCCCTCGAAGGCGACCCTGGAGGCGCTGGCCCAGGCGTGGGACCAGTTGCGGGGGGCGTAGAGTCCTGGGCTTAGGCTCCCCAGATAACCGCGAACGCGGATCCAGGAAAATCGAAATCGAAATCGAAATCGAAATCGAAATCGAAATCGAAATCGAAATC
>CALLYA010000037.1 GCA_937875495.1 uncultured Verrucomicrobiota bacterium | reverse complement strand
GGCTTATCGTCCTCAAGCATACTGCTACACCCCACCTCCAGCGGACGTTTGGCCTCGCACGGAGCCGCCAGGCACCGTGCAGCAGCACGCCAACGCGTGCTGCGAACCTCCGACCCTCGCACGGGGGCCAAAGCCCCCGTGCCGCGGCACGCTACGTCGTGCCGCGTATCTCGATCACGAGTCCGTCATACGCCAGCCCAACCCCCGCCGGCAGACGCGGTGACAGCTCGGCATGGCATATCTCGTGGGCGATATGCGTGAACAGTGCACGCCGTGGACGCAGCCGCTCGATCCATGCCAGGGCCTGATCCACACTCAGGTGCGTCGGATGCTCACGATAACGCAAGGCATCAATCACCAGCAGGTCGAGCCCCTCGAGAAACGGGATCGTAGCGTCAGGAATCTCGCTGCAGTCGGTGCAATAGGCCATCCCGCCGACCCTGAACCCGAGGATCGGCAGACGGCCGTGCATCAGGCGCACCGGCAGCCATTCCTGACCCCCGAGTTCAACAGGTTGTCCAGGGGCAATCACGTTCAATGCCAAATTCGGGATGAACGATTGATTGACGTTCAGCTCAGGCTCGAAGACATACCGGAATGTCGATCGCATCCAACGCAACACATCCGCTTCTGCGAAGACCTTGACCGGCTCGCCCATCACAGCGTTGAAACGGCGCAAATCGTCGATGCCGAAAATGTGGTCGGCATGATTGTGGGTGTAAAAGACACCATCCACCTGCATCACCTGATGTCGGATCATCTGCAGCCGTAACTCCGGCGCTGTGTCGATCAGCCAGCGCCAAAGGCGTCCGTCATCCCCAACGTACTCCAACATCACCGAGGGCCTGCTCCGATCGTCCCGTGGATCGGTCGAGGTGCATACAGGACAGGTACACCCGATCATCGGAACACCCGCACTCGTCCCGGTCCCAAGAAAGGTCACACGCAACAGCCGGCCTCCTCACATTCCAACGGTCATCCCCGCGGAGCCCCGCTCCGCCGCCCTCTGTGTGGTCGTTGCCTCAACCGCAAGACCGTCGCCTGAGCCGCCCGACCAACGAATCACTCCATACCGTATGAAACCAGCCCCGAGCACAAGAAGGAAGATGGCACATGCTCCGATCATACCACGGTATATTCGGTCACTCATCAGCCGACGCCCCTTCCAAACCGCCTCTGCCACCAGCACGTACCAGAGCAAATCAGCAGAGATATGCCCAATGAAGAAGACCACGGCGCCCATCCAACCCAGCTCCGTTGCAACCAACAACATAGAAAGCCCGATCGTTGCCCACCAGAGCGACCAGTATGGGTTGGCCGCGGAGACCAGCGCACCCTTCCAAACCAAGCGCCCGCCTGCCGGCGCACCCGTGGGACCGGTCTCGAGAGTCAGCTTCGGCAAGGAACGCAGCATCCCCAACGCCATCCAGCCCAATACGAAGCCGCCGATCACTCCAATGCCGGCCGAAACCCGGGCGTCCTGCAGGAACTCCTTCGCGCCCAACAACAGGAGTACAACCAGCCCGAACTCCAGAAGCGCATGCCCCAAGATGATCAGCAGACCGGCTCGATGCCCCGCCCGCGTGCCCTCCGTTAGGGTCACCGTCAACATCGGCCCCGGCATGAGCGCACCACTCAGGGCGGTCACAAACGAAAGCGCCAAGATGCCGATCCACTCCATAACGTCCGTTCCTTTCGCGAACCAGACACCCAGTCCCAGCCACTGCCTGTCCCTAAATCAATAGTCCATCGGAAAGGCATCTTCGGGCACAAATCGGACCTTTTCCAACAGGTCAGGATCCAACTCTTCAATGTACCGTGATGGCTCCAGTGCCTCCGGCTCCCAGGATCCACGGCCGAGCCGATGCCCCGGAACCAGCAAATAGAGTCCGTCCCGCGCACGCGTCATTGCCACGTAGAACAAGCGACGCTCCTCTTCCAACATCGAATCGCCTCCCGCGATCGCATGCCCCGTCGGCCAGACCCCTTCGTTCAATCCAATCACAAAGACATGATCCCATTCCAGCCCCTTCGCCTGATGCACCGTTCCCATCCAAACCGCCGTCTCCTGACTCTCCTCCGGAGTCGCATCGGCTTCCACATTCGACATCAAAGCCAGCTCACCCAACATCACATCCACGGAATCAAAACCCGAGGCGAATTGCGCCAGTTGTTTCAAGTCCTGAATACGATTGGCCGCATCCTTGTACGTCATCTCCAGGTGCGATTGGTAGCCTGAATCAAGGACCACTTGCACCATTCGCCCCGGGATCCCACCCTGCGCCATCAATAACTGTGTCAGTTCCGTCCATGCCTCCCAGCCCGGTCGCGCCGGCTCCGGCGCCTTCGACTGAATCGCCGCCATCCTCTCAGGCAGCGGACCCGATTGCTCCCCGAGCCACGACCAGAGCCGTAACGCCGTTTTCTCCCCCACCCGCGGCAGTTTGCCGGCCAGGTGCAAGAACGCCGACCGATCCTCAGGCGCCGCCGCCCACCGAATGAACGCCAGGAGATCACGCACATGCGCCAACTCGAAAAAACGAATCCCGGAGACGACCACAAACGGCACGCCCGCCTTTCGAAGCGCCATCTGCGCATCGACCGATTGGAAGTGCGAGCGGAATAAAACCGCCATCCGCCCGTAGGCCACCCCATCCGTCGCCAAGGCCTGGATCCGCTCCACAAGGAATCGTGCCTGGTCCTTCAGATCCCAGGTGTGGACCAGAAGCGGACTCGTGTCATACTCCCGCACGGGACGCAGTATCTTGGGCAGTTGAGCACGGTTCAGCGCAATCGAACAGTTCGCAAGATCCAGAATTCCCGGCTGACTTCGATAGTTCCATTCCACCCGAAACACCCGCGCGTCCGGGAAACGCGCCTCAAACTCCAACAGGTTTTCCAATGCCGCGCCACGCCAGGAGTATATGCTCTGCGCGTCATCCCCCACCGCTGTGAGGTTGCCGTGCACGCGGGTCAACGCTCGCAGGATCGCAAACTGGATCGGATTGGTGTCCTGAAACTCGTCCACCAAGACATGCTCGAAACGATCGCTGTACCGCGCGCCAAGCCCCTCGGTGTCCTCGAGCAGCCGAAGCAAAAAGACCAGAAGATCGTCGAAATCAAGTCCGTTCTCCTCGCGCTTCATCGCTGCATACCGCACACCAACCCGTTCCACTAAATCGACGTGCTCCTCCAAGACCATCGGGAAACGCTCCGTGATCACGTCTCCGACCGATCTCATACAGCCGGCCGCAAAACCGAGAATCGAAGCGATCACCTGCGGCGATGGAAGTTCCTCGCCCCTGCGTCGACCGACCTCCGCGTCCAAAGCTCGCTTGATCAGGGCAACCGAGTCGGAACGGTCCAGAACCGAGAACGACCGGTCCAAGCCCACATCCTCGGCATGGATGCGCAGCAGCCGGTGCGCAAACCCATGAAAGGTCCCACCCTCCACATCCCTGCCGATCGGTCCGACCAGTCCGCACACCCGATCGAGCATCTCCCGCGCCGCCTTGTTCGTGAAGGTCAACAGCAGAATGCTCCAGGGCGTGCATCCCGATTTCAGTAAGTGCGCGACCCGACAGGTCAGGGTGTGCGTCTTGCCGCTGCCGGCCCCCGCAAGGACCAGTACCGCCCCGCCCTGGCGATCCTCCACCACCAATCGCTGCTGTTCGTTCAGCCCCCAATCCTGGTCTTCGTCCCCGTGCACCACCATCAATCCTCCCCCCGCTGCTTCGCCCAACGATAATAGGCCGCCACAGTCTTGGCGTCCGTTACAACCCCCGATTCAATCGCAGATGCCAGCTCGGTCGAGGTCATCGCAACCCGCTCAAACGCCTCGTCCAGATCCGGCGCCGGCACCGCTTCCACCGGAATCAGATCGACTTTCGCACCATAGAGGTGGATAATTTCCGAGGATAAACCCGGGGCCGGCACGATCTCTCCGATCAGGGTCAGCGTACGCACCGCACACCCGGCCTCCTCGGCCGTTTCGCGGCGCGCCGCATCCGTCAACGCCTCCCCCGGATGCACCTTCCCGCAGGGGAATTCAAGGGTGACCCGATCCAGCCCGGCTCTGAATTGCCGCACCAACTGCAACCGCCCCTCCGGAAGCTCCGGTACAACCAGGACCGACGGCGGATGTTCCAAAACCGGTCGAGTCACGATCCTGCCGTCCTGCATCCGATACCGGGCCAGGACGATCCGGAATTCGCCCTCGTCGTACAACTCCTTGCTTTCAAGACGCCGTTCGAGCATCCTACCCACCTCCATCACAACCTCAACTCTCGGCTGATCATCGTGAACCACTCCGGCCCCCAAACCCTGACGCGCACGCTGCTGGAACAACACGAAGAGGCCTTTCTGGCACCCTACGCGCAACGTTCCGGTCTCTCCCTCGGTAGGCAATTCCCTGAGGCGCTGCATCCCCACCGCACCGAATTCCAGCGGGATCGCGAACGCGTCGTGCACTGCCCCTCCTTCCGAAGACTCGAGTACAAGACCCAGGTCTTCCTCAATGGGACCGGCGATTACTACCGCACCCGCCTGACCCATTCCATCGAAGTCGCATCCGTCTGTCGCAGCATCGCACGCACCCTCCGACTCAATGAAGATCTCTCCGAGGCCATCTCCTTGGCGCATGACCTCGGGCATCCACCCTTCGGACACTCCGGCGAGGCCACGCTCAATGAGCTTATGGCCGATCACGGCGGATTCGACCATAACAAACAGAGCGTCCGAGTCGTCGAGCTGCTCGAGCAACGCTACCCCTACTTTCCCGGCCTCAACCTCACCTTCGAGGTCTTGGAAGGGCTGCGCAAACACCAACACCCCACCCCCAGTACCCACCGCAGAAGCCCCTCGCTCGAAGCCCAGCTCGCCGACCTGGCCGACGATATCACCTACTGCGCCCACGATGTCGACGATGGCCTGCAGTCCGCACTCATCTCAGAAGAGGAGCTCAATGAACTCGCACTCTGGCGGGATGCCAAAGCCATGGCGCGCGATCGCTACCCCGGCCTCCCCAGCGAACGCCTCGAAACCACCACGGTCCGCACCCTCATCGACCTCCAAATCGAACGCCTCATTCACGATTGCAGCCTGGCCATCGCCGAACGAGGCATCGAATCAGTCCAGGACGTCCATAGCCAACCGTTCGATCAGCCTGTCATCCGCTTCGCACCCGCCCACGCCCTGCAGCTGTCGGAACTGCGCTCGTTCCTCTACGCCAATCTCTACTTCTCCAAACAGGTCGACTCCGTGAATCAACGCGCAGTCAAACAAATCCGAGACCTTTTCGAGTTCTACCTCCTTCATCCCCAGGCCATCGGCCGCCAAGCACGCCAGGCCATCCAACACCGAGGAATTCATCGCGCCGTGTGCGACTATATCGCCGGCATGACCGACCGCTATGTCACCCTGGAATGGCAGCGCCGACTCGGCACTGCCTGATTTGGGGCCTCAGCCTCCAGCTAGACCCTGTCCGAAAAGGTCTTCGGATCCGGATGGGGAGGTATCCCGCAGAGGGCGCAGAGGTGTATTGGGAGGGGGGAAAAGGGACCTACATCGGAGCCGTTTTCAACAACTGCCTT
>CALLYA010000036.1 GCA_937875495.1 uncultured Verrucomicrobiota bacterium | reverse complement strand
TCGCCGTCTCCACTGTCGGAGAGTCCCTTGCAACCCCAAAGGCCATCGGACTCAGCCACCGCAGTGCTGCGCCAGCCCCTTCAAGTCGTCCGTATTGATCAGGTCAACCCCGAACTCCATCATCGTTTCCCAAAAGACCCGACACTCGGCTGAACCGTCCGTGGGAATCGACCAGAACCTGAGGAGATGCCCACCAGTCCGGGCACGCTCCACCCACCGACGCAACAGCTCCGCCTCCTCCGCTGGCATCGCACCCTTCCCCCTCCAGGTAAAGTGATCGTCCCAACGATCGCTGATCACGGGGAACAAGTCCGCCGATACCCCAGCCTCGAGATCGCTCAAGCGCCCATCCAGAAAGGCGAGACGTCGGGCTTGGCTACGCATATATTCCACCGGCCGCTCCCCCGATACAACCACGGTGACCGCCCCCGGCAAAATCACGCCTTCGCGATATTGAGTCAGCATCTCAGCATACCGCTCCAGCATCTGCTCCAACGCCTTGTAACTCGATAGAGCGTCCGTCTTCAAATCCACAAACAGCCGAAAGGGCACCCCCTCAGGAAATACATGCCCGCCATTGCTTCGAACCAGTCGAAGCAGCGGCTCGAGATAGAGCCGCTCCAAGGTGCGATCCTCCCTCAGATCCTCAGGATCGTGCCCGACCCAGAGATCGCCCTGCACCCAATGGACATCCGCCTCAATATTGCAAAAACCAAGGTCCACGGCATCCATTAGGGGACGTGCGTGCTGATAATCGTTGTGCGCAAACCCGTGCGGTAGCGGAGTCGTCACTCCCCATCCATCCCCGCCGACCAGGCCACCCCAGAAACCGACCACCCCAACAACGAATCGCAATCGCATCCTCATTCCCATCTCCTCAACCCTCATTCCCTCGATTACCTCGATCCTGACCCCGATCTCGATTCCGACCCCGATTGTACCACAGCTCACCGGTCTCTGGCCAAGCATACCCCGTATCCACAAGACCGCGATGGTCTGGCTAGAAACGTACACGTACACAGCGAAGCGGTACACGTTCACGTACACGAGAATGCGGCGAGTACGAGGGGTTGCCGATCCGTCCGATCCGTCCGATCCGTCCGATCCGTCCGATCCGTCCGATCGGTCCGATCGGTGTCGCGATCGAAATCGGAATCGATGGAAACCGCAATTCTGCGCGGACCCTTCATGCCAAACGTTCACAATACCTCTACCTCCCCATCACTCGATCCCGCCCCCCGATCCAACCACCCCTCACTGCTCGAACATTCCCAGGGTTGCCGGATCGAATGGGAACGTACCCGGATGAACCCACACCGCATGGCCATCCGCATACAACAGGTTTCCACCCTGGAGATCCGAGCCCTTCATGTGGTTGGTCTGGTCGTCACTCATGACCATCGCCTCGGCAGGACTGCTCGTGCGAATCCGCCTCGGTGGAGTCGGTCCGAAGAGCGCAAGAAGGTCCTCAAATCGCGATAGCTCCAAGCCCATATACGGATAGCTTCCACCCAGGTGGTCGTCCGTCGGTTGATGTACCACGCCCTCCGGGCGGCTGGGACAAAGGAACACCTTGAGCTGTGGAATATATTCAGGATAGACGAGCCTGGTCTGGATGCCGGGCTCTTCCCCAGTGCGCATCCAATCGTTGCCAAGAGGGTAAAATCCGCGGTTGTCATCCGCATAGATCATCAGGCCGATTCCAATCTGACGCACGTTGTTCAGGCAGGCGGTTCGCCGAGCCTTTTCGCGAGCCTGACTCAAAGCAGGGAGTAGCATTCCCGCCAAGATCGCAATGATCGCAATCACGACCAATAACTCAATCAACGTAAACCCGCTGTCCCTGTTCCGCATGCTCCTCCATCGCCTCCTGCAAAATAATGGCCATGAACCCGTTCGACATCCACCCACCGCGGCAGCGCCCTTGCGTCCTCGTTTTTTGCTTTTCGCCATGATCCATCCACTCGGAACAGGTCAGAGTCCGCGATACAAGATCTCCAATGCGATCGTCGCATAGGCCGTTACAAGAACCGGATCCTTCTCCCACCAGCGGCCGTTTTCATTGACCCATGAACCGGTCGCACCGTCCTGCAACGAAAGGAGGCGAAGCGCCAAATCCCGTCGCCATTGCACCGTGGATCCGTCTTTGAGCTGCAAAGGTTTGTCTTCACAGTACGCATTCAGCGCCTTCGCCATCAGATGGTAGTAATAAAACAACCCCTGCTCCCCCATACCCGGATTCTCCTCCAGCGAATAGTTCGACCGCAGCCAATCCGCCGCCGCGGTGACCCGCGGGTCGCTCTTCTCCAGGTCCGCGTAGATGTAACTCAACAATCCCGCGTAAGTCATGCTGCCATACGACCTCAAGGCCGTCTGCTCTTTGCCGTCCGTCCCCTCCACTGTACGTTCCCCGGCCTTGCTCTCCGTCGGTGAATAGACAAAACCACCACGGTCTTCCGGTGCGGAGCTGACCCATTCACGGGTGTTGACCTCGGGCAGGTTCTGGCAGCTCTCGATGAACTCGATCGCGGCCTTCCAATCCAGATCCTTGACCGCCTCCAACTCCGGCGACCGATCGCGTTGTACATGGTTTCTCGAATAATGGAGCGCCTCTAATGCCAAAACCGTATTCGACAGGTCGGAACTGCCGGTCTTGTTGTAACCCACCCCACCCGCGTTCTGGAGGCCGACTAGGTAGTTGCGCGCCCGAAGGATGTGCGGATCCAACTCCGGCCGATTGGCGAAGACCAAAGCCGTCAGACAGACCGCCGTGTTGTAGTTCTCCAAGGGTGCCGGTGCGTCGGTGTTGTAAATCCCGCCATCCGCCTGGATGCTGGAGAGGAGATAGCCGTAGCCACGATCCACGACATTCTGGTGCTTCTGCACCGCCTTGCCACTCGGTTCGCCCGCAAACGCCATCAGCACCAAACCGGTTAGGGCCGGATACTCCGCTTGTGACCAGAAACCGCCCTCATTTTGGACCGACGCGAGCCAGCCGGTCGCCTTGTTGATGGAATTGAGAACCTCCATCCGGAATGAGTGGTCGATGCTCTGCCGCCCCTCAATCGGTCCCGCTGTCGTCGCGTCCCCCTGACCATGCGCAGGGACGGTGGCCGTGAGAACAGCAACAGCAATTCCGGTAAAGAACCAGCGAAATCGTTTGGCCCCAAACCGGTTGTCCATTTGGATGTCGCTTCTAGTGATCATACAGCTTCCTGTTTTTTCCCGATTGTGGTCTGCGGTAGCCATCCATGCCTTAGAATTAGGGCCATCGCTATTGTTCAGAATGCGGAGATCGTGCTCTTGACCTGTTGGGGAACGCTGATCGCGACCGATACCGATGTCCCAGGCACCGGGACCTCCGTCTGCCTTGCATACCAAAGGGTATCGTCCACCGCCTCGGGCAGGGGGTTCTCCATCATGGCTGAGGAGTCACGGTAGATGGCGACAATGGATCCTTCCTGGCGGACCATGAGCGCGCCGTCCACGATTCGACTCCCGGTAAAGATCCAATGCTGGTCAGACATCGACTCGCCCGATCGCTGATCGGTGATCATCCGCTCGAGGCGTTTGCGGACCGGCACCGCCGCCTCGCCCTCGCCTTCCCGCCATTCCACCTCGATTCGGACACGCTCGCCCTCCGGCTGAATCGATGACGGTTCTCGGGTCTTGTCCGCACGCCCTTTGAGTCCCAACAGCGTGAGCGCGATCTGGATGTCCATCGGGTCCACATCCGTTCGAAGAAGGCTTTCATGCAGCTTGCCGCCCCCTGTCACGAGCGCATACTCCAAAAGCCCCTCTTGCATGTTGACCTGCGCAGGAAACCTCAGGCGCCGCGCAACTGGATCGAGCTCAACCGATCCTATTCGCAACCGCCCCGTTTCAGGATCCAACACGATGTGCTGCGCCGATTCGTCCGCTGCAGCCACCGCGTCCGGGCTCTCAACCGAAGCAGCCGTCAGACCGGCGTTGATCCAAGCACACCCCACCACCAAGAGGCCGACGCAACGCGATATGAAAAGATTCTTCATGCTCCCCCCCTCCCGCTGGGCTATACTCCCCCCATCAGCGGAACCTCTGCCGATCCTCAAGAATCCTGGAGTCAATCAGAAAAAATGGAAAGCCGACAAGAATACCATCCTTCTTTGGTGCTCAAGGATGGCATCAAATAGGAAACCTCTTGACGACCTTTTCATGGACAAAAGGGTAGCAGAAATTTATGCCCGATTCAATCGCCCCTCCCCGCTTGGGTAAACAAAGCATGGCGTGGTTTTGCGGGTGGGTTGAATGCCGGCGGATTCAGGATATCCATGCCTCAAACGCCTCTCACACCATCAGACAACAAGACAACAGGGATCCAATGAACGACGAACCCAAATCGATCCACGAGTTTGATTTCACAATGATCTGCGAATACTTCTCGGGCCTCGAAAGGCAAGGCCCGGGGAGTCGGGACGCCACACTCAAGGCGTTGAGCTTTGTGGATAACCTGACCCCCGAATCTGAAACCGCTGATCTGGGCTGTGGCACGGGCGGGCAGACAATGGTACTGGCCGAGCACGCACCCGGTCAGATCACCGGCCTCGATCTGTTTGGTGATTTCATCGATATTTTCAACACCAATTGCCTTCAAAAGAACCTGCAGGAGCGCGTGAAGGGTATCGTCGGGTCGATGGACAGCCTCCCCTTCGAAAAGGCGTCGCTGGACTTGATCTGGTCGGAAGGTGCCATTTACAACATCGGCTATGAACGAGGGCTCAATGCATGGCGCGAATACCTAAAACCCGGCGGTTTCCTGGCTGTCTCCGAGGCGTCGTGGTTCACCGATTCACGCCCCACGGAAATCGATCGCTACTGGAACGATGCCTATCCCGAGATTGACACCATCCCGACGAAAGTCCGGCAAATGCAAGAGGCCGGATATGTACCTGTGGCATCGTTTGTTCTGCCCACGACCTGTTGGATCGACCAGTTCTATGCTCCCCAGGTCCCGGCACAGATGAAGTTTTTGGGAAAGTACCGGGGCAATGAAACCGCCGAGGAACTCGTGAAGGCTCAGCGACATGAGGCTGACCTCTACCGCAGATACCATGATTTCTACGGGTACGTTTTCTATATCGGGAAAAGGCTCTAGCTCATGCATTTTCGGCCTCTGCGGGAGTCTCTCCGGTTCCGGATGGGGAGGACTCCTGTAGATGACCGGGGACCCCGAGTGGTAGAGCCCGTCCGAAAAGACGCGTTCCTCCAGGCAAGGGTTGCCGATCCGTCAGACCAATGTCTGAATCGGGGTGCCGACGGAATCGGGGTCGGAATCGATTCCTGTTCTGATTGGCACCAGGCCCTCATGGACCGCTCAAACTTCACTGACGAGTTGTGTCAGCGCCGCAACAATACGGATACGTTCCCCGGTTTGTTATGGCCGAATCCCCTCACGCGTCCCTTCGATACCGAGGCCGATAGCGACCCCGACCCCGATCTAGCTTTGCCTTTGACCTTTTGGGACGACCTCTATCTAGAGCCCGTCCGAAAAGGCTCTCAGCCGCATTCTCAACCTGACCTCCCCATCCGGACCCGGAAAGCCTCCCGCAGAG
>CALLYA010000035.1 GCA_937875495.1 uncultured Verrucomicrobiota bacterium | reverse complement strand
ACCTAGGAGCTGTTTTCTGCAATTGCCTTGGTCCGCCGAAACGAAGCATCCAAAAAAAGGTCGGGATCAGAGCATGGAACCTTCCCACACCCATCGCTAGGTCGAGAACGCCACCGCGCCCTCTGCGGGAGGCTCTCCGGATCCGGATGGGAAAGCCAGGTCGGGAGGGCGGCCGCCTATTCAAATTGCGTCTAGGCGCGGAACAAGTCTGGGATGGGACAACACATTCAGGTTAGACTGCTCACATGAAGACAGACCAGCCCGCGAAAGGTATTTGCACACACTACGCCTGGGTCATTCTTGGAGTGGGTACGGTGGTCGTCTTCGCGGCATTGGGCCTGGCCAGGTTCAGCTATACCTCTGTGCTGCCCGCGATGCAGCAAGGTCTCGGAATGGATAACAGCCAGGCGGGGGCGCTTGCCACGGCCAATCTGGTCGGGTACCTCCTTCTCTCCGCTGTGGGCGGGGCTTTGGCTGCGCATTACGGCCCGCGACGGGTCATCAGCCTCGGACTCCTCGTTGCTGCGATCGGGATGGTCATGACCGGAATGGCCGACGGCATTCTCGAAGCCGGCTTTGGCCGGGTGATTTCGGGCGCGGGGAGTGGGGCCAGCAATGTGCCGGTCATGGGGTTGCTTGCAGCCTGGTTTGTGCGCCGCAGGCGGGGTCTTGCGGCCGGCATTTGCGTGACCGGTTCCTCATTCGCGCTGATCGGGTTGGGACCGACCGTGCCTCGGCTGTTGCAGCAATTCGGGGCGAACGGCTGGCGCGTCTGCTGGTTGATCTTTGGTGTGGTGACCTTTCTGATCGCCGCGTTCGCCCTGCTCCTGCTGCGTGATCACCCAGAGGAAATGGGACTGGAGCCCTATGGCGCGTCACCCACATCCACAGCAGCGGCGAAGGCATCCGCCTTTCCGGTTTGGGGGCAGGTCTATCGCTCCTGGCGGGTATGGCATCTTGGGCTGATCTATGTCGCGTTCGGGTTTTCCTACATCATCTACATCACATTCTACTCAAAATTCTTGATTGCAGAGGGGGGATTGAGCGAGGTCGCCGCCGGGCGGTTGCTGATGCTGCTTGGTTGGCTCAGTCTTTTTTGCGGCCTGATTTGGGGAGCGGTTTCCGATCATCGGGGGCGGAAGCAGGCACTGATCATGGTCTATCTCATTCACTCCGCCGCGTTCGGGATCTTTGCCCTGCTGCGCATCCCGCAGGGATTCTTGATATCGACCATCCTTTTCGGCATCTCCGCATGGAGTATCCCTGCCATCATGGCTGCAGCATGCGGAGATTTGTTAGGTTCTCGACTTGCCCCGGCCGGTCTCGGCTTTGTGACGCTCTTCTTCGGGGTCGGCCAAGCCACAGGCCCGAGCGTCGCGGGGATGATCGCGGATGCGACGCATTCTTTTGTCCCCGCATTCCTGCTGGCAGCTGCGATCGCGCTGCTCGGGGCGATAGGGGCATACTTCCTGCCTGGGGACCGCAAGCAGGCGTGAGAGAGACCTCCCGCTTCGGTCGGTGGCCGGAGAGCCTTCCGCAGAGAACGCAGAGGGCGCGGTGGCGTTTTCGACCTGGCCCTGGGGGGGGTAGGTTGCAGGCTGGAGCCCGTCCAAAAAGGTCGATGGCGAAGCAAGATCGGGGTCGGGGGCGCTATCGGTCTCGGTATCGAAGTTTGATCAGTCCAAGAGGGCCAGGTGCCAACCAGGACAGGGATCGATTTCTCTGAATTTCGATCGGACTGATCGGAAACCTATGCCTGGAGGCGACGCATGAAGGAGCGTGCCTTTTCGGACGGGCTCTTGTTAGGAATGGCACGGTGGAATTGGAGGGGATGGGGCAACTGTGGGGCCGTTTTTTGGGGGAATGGTCGGTGTTGGCAATGGGGTTGATGTGGAGTTAGAGCCGACGGGGACGTCGGCGCTCCCAGGGTCGGCGCTGCCGGGGTCGGGGTCGCTATCGGGATCGGTATCGAAAGGACGCGTGATGGGATTCAGACATGAGAAACCGGGTACCGCAACCGTATTTATGCGGTCCTGACACAACTCGGCAGTCCAGTTTGAGTGGTCCGTGAAGGCCGGGTGCCATGGAGGGCAGGGATCGATCCCGATTTCGATTTCGATTTCGATTTCGACAATGATCTGAAGGGTCTGCAACCCCCTATCTTTTTGGGAATGATTAGATACATCGTTTGAGCAGGCCAAGACAGTTGCTGAACAACAGCTCCGATGTAGGCGCCCCCCTCCAAAAGGCTGCTATGCCCCCTGCGACACGCAAAGGCTTGCCGGGTTTGAGTGCGGACCCATGTGGAATCCTGATAACGCGGTTGTGGCGGATTCCGTGCGGTTCGTGTTATGGTTCCCTCCAACACAGGCCTGCAGGAGGGATTCATGAACAAACGCGTTTTTGCGATCGGTGCACATCCGGATGATATCGAGTTTGGAATGTCAGGGACCCTGTTTCTGCTGCGTGCAGCGGGTTGGGAAATCCATTACATGAACCTCGCCGACGGCTGTTGTGGGTCGATGGATCACGGTCGTGCGGAGACGGCTGCGATTCGGCTGAAAGAGGCGCAGACCGCCGCAGGGCATTTGGGTGCGCATTTCCATCCCCCACTGGTGCCCGATCTTGAGATCTTCTATGAGCGTGGGCTGTTGGCCAAAGTGGCGTCCGTCCTCCGGGCGGTCGCGCCGGATGTACTTCTGGTACCCTCGCCTGAGGACTACATGGAAGACCACATGAACACCTGTCGGCTGGCTGTGACCGCGGCCTTCTGCCGTGGCATGATCAATTTTCCGGTGGAGCCCAACCGCCCCACCTTCACCAACGATATCGTCATCTATCATGCGCAACCGCATGGCAATAAGGATATGCTGAACCGGTTTGTCATGCCGGATTTCATGATCGATATCGAGGGCGTAATCGGGGACAAGGCCGAGATGCTCGCTGCGCATGAGAGCCAGAAAGTCTGGCTCGATAAGAGCCAGGGCATGAACGCGTATCTCGAGATCATGCGTTCGTTTGCACGGGAAGTCGGTCAACACGCATCAAGGGCATGTGCCTTCGCCGAAGGTTGGCGGCGTCACAATCCGCTCGGTCTATGCAACCCGGAAGCACGTCCCATGGAGACAGCGCTTGAGCGGTTGCTTAGAACCCCTGCCGATGCATGAAATCGTCCTCGCCCCGTGCGCGTGCGTGACTCGGATCCTTATGTTTCATGCTTCAGCAGGCCTTCGAGGGTGTCGGTCAGCTCCTGCAATCGAAACGGCTTCGCCAAGGCCGCGCTGAATCCGTGGGCCTTGAACTCCGCCATGACCGGGTCGCTCGGGAATCCGCTGGTCACGATCCCGAGCACCTGCGGATCGATCCGAAGCAATTCTTGGAATGCCTCCTGTCCGCCCATTCCCGCCGGGACCGTGAGGTCCAGGACCACTGCGTCGTAACGCCGGTCGGAATCCATGGCCTCGCGGTAAAGGGTAACGGCCTCCTTCCCATCGGCTGCGCCGTCTCCCGCATACCCTTTCATTTTCAACCAAGCCAGTGACGTGGTTCGGAGCGACCTCTCGTCATCCATCACCAAGACTCTGCCTTTGATATTCTGTGTTTCAGTTGCACTCGCGGTCATTCTCACCGGTTCTCTTGGGGGGGGAGTAGCCTTAGTGCATTTCCACGGAGCAGCTCCCGATTCCGGAGCGAAGGAAATTGAATTGGACGTTCGGATGTTCGGCCAGGAGGGACATCGGTACTGCTGTATCCGGCATTTGGAGTGAGATCATCAGTGTGGTCAGCCGCATTCCGAACGGGTTGTCGTGATGCCCGGGATGCCAGATCGAGACCTTTTCCGCCTGCCATGTCTGAACCGGACCGACCGTGACCGCCTGGTGCGGGACGTTTTGAACGGTCCCGCCACCGGAAGTCCGCGCATTCTGCATCAGCGTCATGGGATGAAGATCTACGACCCGGGTCGAGAGCTTGCGGTATTCCTCGACGGGTGGCGGGTTCTCGCGGTAGGCGCCCTCGCGCTTGGGCGGATCGTTGAACGCCCAGTGTTTGACCTCGCCCTGACCGCCTTGCATGACCAGGCAGCGGGCTTGTGACCAGCTGCGGTTATACGGTTCGGGATCCACCCCGGGAAAATGAAGGTTGGCTTGCGGCATGGCCAGTTCCGGCCGGATCCGGCGGAAACAGAGGTCGAGGTCGGCACGCGCAAAACCCAAGGGGAAGTCGATTCCCACTTCGCGGCCATCGACCACCCATTCGTCCATCCCCCAGAAATGACAGTGCCGAAGGTTGAGCTCCAGATCATTGACCAGCTGGGCGACGAGGGGCAGTTGTTCCGTCGGCCCGATGGGTCCGCAGATGCCGCACGGGTTATCTTCCGTCGCTTGGCGCCAGGCGGTGATGTATTCCATGGCCTCCGCCAGAAAGAACTCCTCGCGCGTGTCATAGAAGCGGATTCGGAAGCCGTCCCGCTCCAGCCCCTTGATCTCCTTTTCGGTCAGTGCCGCTGCGTCGTCCAATAACTCTTTGTCGAGCGTCGTGTAGTCCCACCAATCCGGGGCAACCTTGCTGAACGGTCTCATGTCGTGGTCATCCTGTTTCGTGATCGTTGATCCAAAAGCGTCTAAGATTGTCCACGCTGCTGTGTTGTCACGGCAAGCGAGCACTCAGCTTGCGCCAGGAGGAAGTCGTCAAAAATGATTCGTCCATTTGATCGATCATGGTTTCGAACCTGGCCATGGGGATAGTGAACGATAGGACGTTGGGATCCACACTGGGGCGGGCGGAGACGTCAAACAATCCCAGGACGCAGCGGGGGCGCTCCTGCGCGGTCTCCATGAGCGGGTATTGCAGGATCGTGGCGCATCCGGACCCCATCGGGGCGATCACGCCATGCGGCGACGCCCAGTCGAAATTGGCCAGGGTGAACAGGCCCGCGATGACGTCGGCCGGCGCCAGGAAGATGACCAGCATCGGCTCGTCCTCAGCGGTCAGGTGGTCCCACCGCTTCCAGACCAGGTACCGGCCCGGGGCCTCAAAGGGGGGCTGCTCCTGCATGAAGCGCTCCACCAATTCCGGCGATTGCTTGTACCGCTCGCCTTCGAGCTGATCCGGGATTCCGCAGGAGAGAAAGAACGGGAATTCAGGCCGCAGCTTCTGCACAAAGCCGGTGTACCGCTTTCCTCCGGGACAGCCGGGTGTCTTCCGGTCGTATACGAAGGCATGACCATCCTGGACTCGAGCGAGGTTGCCGATCAGGCATCGATCGACGACCTCTGAATCGGCCAATAGATCGACCGGTTCCTTGTCGGTATAGAAGGCCCCAATCGGCAATGCCGCATTGGGGAAATACTTGGCCCAGCGCTCTTCGAACTTCTGTTTCAGGGAAAGATCCATGTTGGTTCCTCGAAGGCCTTACTCGTCATGCCGTTCTTGGCGTTTACCCGCGGCACAGACCAACCTATGCCAGAAAGGCGTGGGTCGGATCAAGCACTTCGGATTGCATCGGACGCGCATCGGGTGTATGCGGGGTGCGTTTCAGTCTCTTGAGCGAACCGAGAATCACACCCAACAACTGTATTGAGCGGGAGGATAGGCGGATCATGAACCAGCGGACGCAGCTATTTTCGATCGCGGCCATCGGGCTATGCGGATGGCTCATGTTATTGCATGCCCACGCGGCGCCGGCCCTGCCGGTGGGGGGAATGTGCCTGTATCCGGGACAGCCTGACAGTGAACGCCCGCGAATCACCGCCTACCTTCCTGAAGCCGGCTCCGCTACGGGCGCTGCATTTGTGGTCTGTCCGGGGGGCGGTTACGGCGGACTGGCCCCGCACGAGGCCGAGCCGATCGCCCGCTGGTTCAACACCCTCGGCATTACCAGCTTCGTTCTGGAATACCGCCATGCACCTGGATTTCATCATCCCGTTCCACTTCAGGATGCCGCACGCGCCATCCGCACAGTACGCGCATACGCAGAGGAGTGGGGGCTCAAGCCGGATCGGATCGGAATCCTCGGGTTTTCCGCGGGTGGTCACCTTGCCTCCTCCCTCGCTACCCACTTTGATGCGGGCGATTCCTCCGCGGAGGATCCGGTCGAACGGGTCAGCTCCCGGCCCGATGCCGCAGTCCTGGTCTATCCCGTGATCTCGTTCGTAGCGGAATGCACCCACATCGGCTCCCGCACCGCTCTCCTGGGTGCTGATGCCGATCCAGAGCTCGTTCGTTCCATGTCGAGCGAGCTGCAGGTGACTGCCCAGACCCCGCCGACCTTCCTGATGCACACGGTCGCCGACACGGTTGTGCCGTATGAAAACAGCCTCCTCTTCGCCGCGGCGCTGCGTAAAGCAGGCGTTTCGCATGAGCTGCACATCTTCGAGCCGGGCGAGCACGGCTACGCCTTGGGCCAGGGGCACCCCGTGCTCTCGGCATGGCCGAACCTCTGCGCCAACTGGCTGAAGGCCCAGGGGTTTTAGGGCGGAACGCGCTCCGGTCCGGATGGGGGAGGACTCGCGCAGAGGCGCAGAGGCGCAGAGAATAATTGGGAAGGGGGGATTGCAGATCCATCGGAGCTGTTTTCTGCAACTGGCTAGAGCCCGTCCGAAAAGTTCCATGGCGAAGCAAGCTCGGGGTCGGGGTCGCTATCGGGATCGGTATCGAAAGGACGCGTGATGGGATTCGGACATGAGAAATCGGGTACCAATACGGTGCTGACACAATTCGGCAGTCAAGTTTGAGCGGTCCGTGCAGGCCGGGGATCGATTTCGATTTCGACAATGATCTGACAGATCGGCAACCCCTCGTACTCGTACTCGCCCCATCATCGTGTACGTGAACGTGTACCGCTTCGCTGTGTACGTGTACGTTTCTGGGCCGAGCTTGAGGGCCCGAAAAGGTCCATGGCGAAGCTAGATCGGACTGATCGGCAACCATTGCCTGGAGGAGCTCGCCTTTTCGGATGACCTCTGGCTAGGTCAGCGGAAAACTGATTTTCCCCGAATCCTTCCCTAAAATGCATGGATCTGGGCCTTGACCCTCAACACCCCCATGGCCAGGTCGAAAACGCCGCCGCGCCTCTGCGCCTCTGCGCCTCTGCGCGAGGCCCTCCGGGTCCGGATGGGGAGGACATGTTCGGAAGGCGGGGAGGTTTACCCTCTTCCTTTTCGGACGCCCTCGTCTGGGGGATCTTTGTTGGTCGGTGGTTCGTTCCTTGCCTGATTCGGCGGACTTCGGTTGACCGGTATCGGGCGTTGTGCTATAAGAAGCAGTCCTGGTAATGACAGCGCTTCTACCCATGTGAGGGTGGCGAATGTCGGCCATTGGGTACGGGGCGTAGCGCAGCCTGGTTAGCGCGTCTGCTTTGGGAGCAGAAGGTCCCCAGTTCGAATCTGGGCGCCCCGACCATCTGTCTTGTTTTTTTGGGTCCGCACCCCAATGCTGGACGTTGACGAAACGGGTCAATCATCTCTGTATAGGGCATTGGTGGATTCAACGGCCTTTCGCACTTCGTCTAGCAGGCGCAGCATGACTAAAAAAAAGCGCACCCCGACGGTCCAGCTTCTGATGTTTGGAAGACATTACCGGTTCCATGGTTGGGCCATGGATTGCCTGGTGCCGATCATCGTCGTGGCCTGGGCCCTTTCGGGCCAGGTCGCCGTCGGCCAGGAAACTGGCGATCCGGCTCCGGCCATCTCCGAGTTCTGGCCGAGTGCCGGGCAGACCATGGTCCTGATGTTTGAGGACACCGATCAGGGCGGTGTGCCGTTGCGAATGGAGACCTCCACCGACCCCGCCCGCGCGGGGTGGCGGGAGATCACCGAGGTCGAGTTTTTTGAGCTCGGTAACGGAAAATACGGTGCCGTGGTCCCGATGCCGGACGCGGTGCGAGCATGCTTCTATCGCCTGGTTCGCCAGTCGGCCTGCCGTTACGGCGGCGTGCTTCTCATTAATGAGGTGGTGACGGACAACGAATCCGGCATTGCGGATGAAGACGGTGATCGGTCCGACTGGGTTGAGATCCGCAATATCGGGCAGGAGCCGGTGCCGTTGCGCGACTATTGCCTCTCCGACGACACGGGCGATTCAACCAAGTGGCGATTCCCGGCATACACGCTCCCTTCAGGGGGACCCCTCCTGGTCTTCGCCTCCGGCAAAGACCGCCGTGATACGGGGGCTCCGTTCCACACGAACTTCCGGTTGAAGACCGGCCTGGAGACGATTGTACTGGCGTGCCCGGACGGGTCGGTGATCGACCGGATCGAGCCTGGGCCCATACCGCCTGACGCATCGGTGGGTCGCGGACCGAACGACCCGATCCGTTGGTATTGTTTCCAGGCTGAGGACGTCACACCGGGTGAGCAGAACGCTCATCCCGCCGGCAGCGGTGCCACGATCTTCATCGAGGCGCCGGACTTCTCCGAACCGGCCGGGTTCTACACCCGGGACTGCGTCCTCGAGCTGATCAATCACAGCGGTTCAAGCACGATTCGATACACGCTGGACGGTTCCGAGCCCAGCGTGGCATCCGCAGTCTACACCGAGCCGATCTTACTCCAGACCACGACCGTCGTCCGGGCGCGCACGATCGACGTGCGTGGCAACAGCAGCGCCGTCAGCACGCGCACTTTCTTTCTCGGCGCATCGCACGATCTCGCGGTTTTGTCCCTCGCCACTGCTCCGCAAAACTTCGAATTCAGGGACGGATATTTGTACGGAATCGGCGATCAGCTCTTTGACGCTCAGGGCAACATCAAGACCAGTTTCCCCTTTTACGGCTCCAACGCCTGGGAGGAGCGTGAAATCGTCGTGAACTTTGAGTTTTTTGAGCCGGAGGGCAAGGGGGGCTTCAACATGCTCGCCGGCCTGAAGATCTTCGGCGGGTGGGGTTCCCGCGGCTATCCCCAGAAATCGATGGCGGTCTTTGCCCGGCGCGAATACGGGTTCGGCAAGATCAGCCATCGCGTCTTTCCGGGGCTGGAGGTGGACCAGTTCGAGAACCTGGTGCTGCGCAACTCCGGCAACGACAATCAGAGCACGCACCAGACGATGCCGCGTCCCCCTATTACCGAGTTTTCAGCTCCGAATTCGTACGGGAGTTATTTCGTCAACGGCAACTACACGCTGATGCGTGATGCGCTCGTGCAGAATATATGTCGTGAGCTGGGCCTCGACATGCAGGGCTATCGGCCGGCGGTGTTGTATGTGAACGGCGATTACTGGGGGATTTACAACATTCGTGAAAAGGCGGACGAGCATCTGATCGCCGCACATCATCAGTTGCCCACAGCCGGGATCGACCTGATCGAGGGTTTCGGCTCGGCCATGGTCGGCTCGGCCTCGTACTACAATCAGATGCGGGATTACTTCTGGTCGCACGACCTGGCCGCCCCACAGAATTACGAGCGGGTCAAAGACCAGTATCTCGAGATCGACAATTTCATCGATTATCACCTCTCGGTGCTCTACTGCCAGAATTTCGACATCGGCAATATCAAATGCTGGCGCCCCCGGGTTCCCAACGGGCGGTTCCGCTGGATCCTCTTCGATCAGGACTACGGGTTTCATCTCTGGCCGCCCGAGGTCTACCTTCCCGCGATGGCGCGTGATTATTCCGATTACGACAACATGTTCGATTTTTATACCAACCCGGTCGGTTCCTCGATTAGTTGGCCGAACTCGGGCGGGATCACGCTCCTTCTGCGTGGGCTCCTCGCGAATCCTGATTTCAGGAGCGATTTCATCAACCGCTGTGCCGATTTGCTCAATAGCACCTTCCGTTCCGAGCGCGTGGTGGCCATGATCTCGTCGATGGCGGCGGTCATTCGACCCGAGATTGCGCCGCACCTGAGTCGTTGGAGCTGGCCGTCGCTGACCGCACGCGGCTTCGGCGCTCCACACAAGCCGGAGGACTCGCCTTTCTCGATCGATCAGTGGGAGGCGAACATCCAGGGGTTGATCAATTACGCGCAAGCGCGTCCGGATAAAATGCGGCAGGACCTGCTCGAGCATTTCGACATGCAGAACGGAACGGCCGAGTTGCGGGTGGAGGTCTCCCCCGCGGGCGCAGGCCAGGTACAGGTGCATTCGCTCACCTTGGGGCAATTCCCCTGGACCGGTGTCTACTTCGTCGATCTGCCGCCCCTGGTGCAGGCGCGGCCCGCCCCGGGTTTCCGGTTTCATGGCTGGCTCATCAACAGTGAGCAAAGCACGGATGGAACGGACTTGCTACCCGAGTTCAACGAAGGGGAGACTCTCCGTCTGGAAGCGCAGTTTGAACCGTCCACCCCATAACATTCGGCGCCCCATTCCCCAAGCAGCGCTCCGAATGATTCCCAATGTGATCCACGCCATTGCACGATAACACCGACAGCGATGAGTTCCTGATGCAGGCCTCCGGCCAGGGTGATCTGGAGGCTTTCGCCCGCCTTGTGGTCGGGGTGCCATCTTTTTCAAATCAGGCAAAAAAAAACAGCCTGCCGCGGGTCGGGCGTTCACCCTTGATGTTGCCGCGTCTCCCATCCCGGGATATAAGAGCAAATCTCCTCCGGAATGGCACGTACCGGGCGCAACACCTTCCCAAAATTGAAAACCATGAACACAATCACACGAATCCTTGGAATGCTCTTCGTCACGTTGCAGAAAGTGGTGGACCGCTGCATCCGCGATCATCATATCTCACGCTTCGCCGAGAGCGGCCGCAGCATCAGTATCGGCAGGAACTTCTGGGTCTATGCCCCAAAACTGATTCGGTTGGGCGACGAGGTGTCGATTGCGCATGACGTCACCCTGCGGGCGCTGACCTCCTATCCGTGGAGCAACCCACCGGTTACGTTCACCCCGTCGATTCGGCTCGGGGATCGTGTGTTCATCAATTCTTACAGTGAGCTCTCCGCCGTCGGGAGTATTGAGCTTGAAGACGACGTGATGCTCGGTCCCGGCTGCTTTATCACGGACAACTCGCATACCTTTACCGAAGCCGAATCGCCCGCCCGCGCCCATCCGGTTCAGTACCTCGGACCGGTTCGCATCGGAAAAGGCACCTGGATCGGCGCGCATTCCGTGGTCCTTGGCAATGTCACGATCGGTCGGCACACGATTGTGGCGGCGAACTCGATCGTGAACAGGGATCTCCCGGATTATGTCATCGCCGCAGGCGCTCCGGCCAAGGTGATCAAGCGTTTCAACCCGGACACCAAGGAGTGGGAACGGGTGGGGTAGGATGTTCCATTTCCGATTTCCGCTTCGGGCCTGCGAGTCGCGGAGAATACCCAAAAGCAGATGGAGCGTGTCAGGCTGGATCCGAGTTGGTGCGTGCGGCGGCAGGCTTGATGCCCACGAGGCCGTAGTGATACGGCTTCAGGTCGAGGGTCGGACCAGGACACTGGAAGCCGGCGGCTTGGATGCGCATGCGGCATTGCTCCGGCCGTGGGCGGATCGCCATGGATGGTCCACGCGGGGTGGTCGGGTCGTAGTTCCAATGGATGACGCCAAGTCGCCCGCCGGGACGGAGCACTCGCATGGCCTCGTCCAGCAAGCGGTCTGACTCCTGGGCGTGGAGGATGTTGAAGAGCATGACGAATTCGACGCTACATTCCGGCAATCCGGTTCCGGTCTCGACGAAATCGCGCTGGATGAATCGCGTATTGTCAAGGTTTTGCTCCGACGCGACGCGTGCGCACTCGACGATCATCGCGTCCTCGATATCGAACCCGTAGAGCGTGCCTGCGATTCGCTGGGCGGCAGGTATGGCAAATGTGCCGTAGCCACAGCCGAAGTCCACCGTGTCGCCGGTGGATTCGGTCAGCCCGAGCGCGGTAAGGATGGCGTTGGGTTCGAAGAAGGTGTCCCACAGCTCACGCTCCGGCATTCCACTCTCGCGTGTCTTCATAAAGCTTCCTCGATGGGTGGGGTGGAATCAGGTGTTCGGTGAGCCTGCCATTGGTCCCAGAAGACCTCGAAAAGCCTGCGATGGCCGACTGCATTCGGATGCGCGTCTTGAGGAAGCAACTCCCCGGCATCTGCGGAGAAGGTCGATTCTAGGCGGATCACTCTGTAGCCCTCCTCGTTCAGCAACCGGTGGACCCCCGGCAATCCCGTGATGTCATAGATCACCAGCGGCACGGAGCGCGCCTCGAGAAATGCCCGGATGGCGGCCAATTCCTCGAAACATGTCGCCCACTTCCCGGCGTGCTCCAGGTCTGCAAACGCCGACGGCACGAGGAGTTCGTCGAGCATGGCCCCAAACCCCTGGTTCTGGTAGAGCAGGTTGCGCATCGCGTTCTTCAACAGTCGATAGAAGGCGCTGTGTCGCGAACACCACGCATGGTTGAACAACCGTTCCGCAAGCCCGGATCGGACCTCTTTCAACCCGACCGGGGTCAGGCTGCCGTCCGGGGTGACATCCCACAGCCGCCCCTCCCAGTCGTTGGTGAAGAGAAGCAGCACGACTTCGGTCGGGCGGATTTCATCGAAGACCAGTTCGAGGTAATGGCGGTAGTGCCAGGCGCCATAGCCCGGTGTGCCTGCGTTGTGGACGGCGTCGGTGCCGCCGCCGGACGGTTCCTCGGCCAAGCGTTGCTCCAGCAACCCGGCGAACGATTCATGATGGGGCACGCCCCAGCCGAACAGGACCGAATCGCCCAGGAGCAGGATGCGCCGACTCGGCTTCTGCTCCTGCTCAATTGCTACGATGGGCCTGCCAACGCGGAAGCCATTTGCGTCCAGAGTGACCGGGACGTCGCCCTGCGTACCCTGATAGCCGGGGCGCAGTCGGTAATCGCAGGTCGAAGCGGACTCAAACGGGCCTGGATAGAAACGGTAATCGGTGGCCAGGCCGGCGATGCGGACGAAGCCCTCAAGCAGACCGATACTGAGACCAGCTGAGAGCAGGACCGCTGTCAGCCGGCGTTTCCAGCGGCTGGGTCTTTGGGCGTGTTTTCTTTGTATTCCGTGGTTCATGAGAGAATGTCGCAGCTGATGTCATAGCAGTGTCATAGTCCGGGTCACAGTATGTCATAGCTCAGCCAGGCGGTAATGGCGGGTGGGATCGGTTGCGCCCGTGCCGACTTCGGCGATCAGGTTCTGGTCGAGCATCCCCTTGAGGTCCCGCTGCAAGGTTCGGCGGTTGACGCTCGGACAGAGGGCTTCGAAATCCTGGATGGTCAGCCTGCCGTGCTGCAGAAGGTGGCCCAGGGCCTTGGCCTGGCGCTCGTTCAGGCCGTGCTGGTTCACCAGTGCGTCACGGCGGATCACCTGCTCGCTGCGCACGCGCACCTCGAGCATCTGGATTTCCAACCCGGTGATGAAGTAATCGAGCCAGCCGGTCAGGTCCATGCCGACGTCGCGCACGCTCTGGATCGACCTGTAGAAGGTCGGCCGGTCGCGGTCGTAGTACTCGCTGATGGTGAAGAGGCGCTTGAAGTCGTAGCCGGCCTTATAGAGGCAGAGCGTGGAGAGCAGGCGCGAGGTCCGCCCGTTGCCGTCCAGGAAGGGGTGGATGTGCACCAGTTGGAACTGCGCGATGCCGCTGACGAAAACCGGATGGATGTCGAGATCGGAGTTCAGCCAATCGACCAGTTCCGCCATCATGATCGGCACATCCGTCGGCGGGGGTGGAGTGTAGATCACCTCGCCCGAATAGGTATTGACCACGTAGTTCTGCACGCGTCGGTATTCACCCGGGTCCGCGTGTCCGCCGCGAACGCCCTCCACCAGCTTGCCATGGATCTGGCGGAGCATCGCCTCCGTGATCGCCTCACTGCTATCCAGGCAATCGGAGACGAACTCGAAGGCGTTGCGGTAGTTGAGCAGCTCCCGCGCATCGTCCGGGTCGGCTTCCGGCACGGTCTCGCCCTTCCAAAGCCGCTCGGCCTGGTCCAGCGTCAGACGGGTCCCCTCGATGTGGGTGGTGTGGTGCGCCTCCAGGATCAGGGCCTGTTCGCCCACCTCGCGCACCCAGTCGGGTGAGACCTGTGCAGCCTCCAGAAACCCGCGTGCCCGCTCGATCCGGGTGATCGCTGAGGTCATGCGATTGGTGATGGTGAATTTGGGGGTGAAGGTGGACATCATCCGGCTCTTCTTCGTGCCTTCGTGGCTTCGTGTGAGATTCCCGGTGTCTGGCTATGTTTAGGCTTTTATTCTACCGCAGCGGCGGCGCAGGTGGAAGCCAGAGGGTGCGCCAGGGAGGGGCTCACACGAAGGCACGAAGCCACGAAGGGGGGATTGGGGCCTCAATCACCAACCCATAGTTGTGTGACGGGGACCGCGTACAGGCCCTTTCCGAAACCCACAACGACGTCGCCGTCATAGAGGACCACTCCGGCAGCAAAACGATTCTGGATGGCATCTTTCAGCTTTCGCAGTCCTTTGAAGTCATCGCTGGTCACGGTTGAACCCGCCTTCACCTCCACACCAGCTACGCGTCCCTCCGATTCCAGCACCAGATCTACTTCTACCTGATCCTTGTCGCGAAAATGGTAGAATGCCACCGCTTCTTCTTGCCAGCTGGCGTGCCGGCGTAGCTCTTGATAGACGAAGGTTTCCAGTAACCGCCCGAACAACGAACGGTCCTCCCATAAAGTATTCCCGTTCACCCCGAGCAGCGCCCCGGCCAAACCTGTGTCACCGACGTGCAGTTTGGGCGTCTTGACGAGCCGTTTGAGGCGGTTGCTGTGCCAGGGGGGCAATTCGTCCACCAGGAATATCCGTGACAACAGCGTGAGATAATCGCGGATGGTTTGACGGCTGATTTGAAACGGCGCTGCCAGTTCGGTGACATTCAACAGGCAAGCGGTCTGCCCTGCTGCCATCGCCAGCAGGCGCTGGAGGGCGTCCATGGCGCTGATTCGGGCCAGATCCTGAATATCCCGCTGGATCATTGTATCAGCGTAGCCCCGATACCATGCTGCCCGGCGGCGTTGATTGTTCCGTGCAATGGCCGCCGGAAAGCCTCCACAGACCACGAGTTCAGCGAGGGTTTTTCCCAAACGCTCACCAGATGGACCTGCCTTGAATTCAGTGGCAAACAGCCTTGAAAGGAACCTGCACGGCTTCCCTGCAAGTTCCGATTGCGACAGCGGATGCAGCCGCAAGATTTCCATACGCCCCGCCAGCGAATCCGCTAGTTTGGGCACAAGCAGCACATTGGCTGAGCCCGTTAGGATGAAGCGTCCCGGTCTCCGTCGGACATCCACTGCCGCCTTGAGAGAAGTAAATAATTCCGGAACCCGTTGCACCTCATCCAGAACAGCACGATCCGGAAGGTCTGCCACGAATCCGACTGGGTCGGCCTGAGCCGCCGCCCGCTGAACATCGTCATCAAAGGTGAAATAGGTAAACCCACCCTCATCGCCCACAATCTTGGTCAAGGTGGTTTTGCCGCACTGCCGCGGCCCATGGATCAGAACCACTGGCGAATCCGCCAGCGCCTCCCTGATGCGCACGCTCAGAAAACGCGGATAGACAGTCTCTTCAGGCATGTGTCCATGTGTAAGTTATTCATCGTCCAATTGCAAGTTTCTATTCGTCCAATTGCAAGTTTCTATTCGTCCAATTGTCGATTTAAAAGGTCAAATCATGCCGCGAAAGCAGCCTGGGGGGGCGGGGACGGATGGCCTCACACGAAGGCACGAAGGGGGGTTAGAGGTTGGGTTGGGTGAATGCCGAGGGCAGGGGTGTCGTTGGGCGGAGCGTATAGCCCATGGCACGGTAGCCTCGTTGGCGCTTGGCCCACATGCGTGCGAGCTGGGGCTGATCTGTTTCTGCGTAGTCGTAAATGCGCACATCCTGTTTATCGGCATGTTCCCGGTGCAGGCGTCCGGCATATTGTTGCAAGGTGCCCTTCCAGGAAATCGGCATCGCCAGCACCAGCGTATCGAGTGGCGGGTGGTCGAAGCCTTCACCGATCAGGCGGCCTGTGGCAAGCAATACCCTCGGGGGCGACGGGCCCAATTGATCGAGCTCGGCGAATACAGCTGTTCGCTGCTTCTTGGACAAGCGTCCATGCAGGACAAAACAGTTGTCGACCTCATTCCCAAGCGCCTCTTGGAGCAGCGTTAGGTGATCGGTCCGCTCGGTGAGCACAAGTACCTTTCGACCTTCACGATAGGCGGTCAGAACATCCTTGGCGATATGACGGTTACGGTTCTCATCATGGACGAGGATTCGGAATACTTCCTGAATCGGCGAATCTGGCGGGATTCCTGGCGAGGATAGGTCCTTTGGCCATACCTCTAGTTGGGTGGGTGCTGTTTCGGGGGTGGCGGCGGTGTGCCGGATCGGTCCGCACTGCATGAAGATAATCGGTTGGTGTCCGTCTCGCCGTATCGGTGTGGCCGTCAGCCCCACGATATATTTCGCTCTTGCCTGCTTCAAGACAGCCTCGAAGGATACGGCCGAGATGTGATGGCACTCGTCGACGATGATCTGACCGTACTGGTCAAGAAACTGGCCCAAATCTTCCCGCCTAGACAGCGATTGCATCACTGCGATATCGATCTTTCCGGTGGGTTTATTCCTGCCTCCGCCTATGAGTCCCAACCATCCTTTGGGCAGCTCGAGGAAACTGTTCAAACGCTCTTCCCATTGGCGCATCAGCTCGGTACGGTGCACCAGAATGAGGGTACTCACCTTGCGCCGGGCTATCAGGGCGGCGGCTGAGACCGTCTTGCCGAAGGCCGTCGGAGCACAGAGCACACCGAATTCGTGTTGGAGCATCGCGCGTACCGCCGCTTTCTGATCCTTCCGCAAGTTGCCGGTGAATTGGACGGACACCCTTCGTCCGGTCAGGCGTTCATCCTGTGACACTGGACGGATGTTGTTCTCCTGAAGCAGATCCAGAACTGCATCAAGACAGCCTCGGGGCAGGCTGATATGCCGAGGGAAATTCTCGGCGCAACCAATAATTCTCGGCTTGTTCCAGACTGAAAGGCGCATGGCTTGCGCCTTGTAGAATTCCGGATTCTGGAAGGCGGCGAGTCGGACAAGGCGATTGGCCAGCGACTGTGGCAGATCTGATTTGGCAATAAAAACCTGATTGGCCAGCACCAGGGTTAAGGACTCCGGAAGGGGGCCTGCAATCCGGGCTGATACAGGTGAGGGCCGTTGCCATGGCACACACTCCTCCTCCTCGGATATGAAGGCCACATCCAGCGGATGATGCCCGTTGCAGCTCCGAAGGATTGCGACCTCCAAATCCCTGAGGGACATAGGCTGCACGGATGCCAGGAATGCCCACTGGTCGGAAAAGGGTTTCAAGTCATCATCGACGAACAGACTACGTCCCAAATTCCTCGGCTGTTTCTGCAAGGGCAGGGCGATCAGGTTGCCGAATCCGCCATTAGGCATGGTGTCCTGATTGGGGAAAAGACGGTCGTAGCTGCTCAGTGACAATTGTCGGGTGCGGTTACATGTGTGGCTGATCAATGCAGCTCCGAGTTGCCTGGCCTCGCGGGCCGGAACCGGCTCGGCAAAAAAGATCCAGACGTGAGCACCATTACCGGATCGAGAAATTTCAAGAGCTGCAGGAATCTCCAGTTCACGGCAGGATTGCATGAAGGCCTTGGCATCCTCTTGCCAGCCGTCGTCGTCGAAGTCAGCAGCGAGAAGGTAACAGCGGTCATCGGTCAGCAGCGGGTAGACACCGATGGTATGGCTCCCGGCGAGATGGTCGTAAATCACCTGATTGGTCACGGGCAAGAGTTTGCGATGCTTGCAGTCGCCGCATTTCACGCGGGGCTTGTGGCAGATGCCGGGCTTCCACTCATTGCCGCAGGCTGGTGCATAGCCGGAGTTGCCTTTGGCTGACTCCCACCGCAAGGGGTAGACATCCGTGCGTCCTCGGAACAGGCCTCGAAACAGGGCGATCTTGTCGCTGGTGGTGAAATGGGTTTGGGCTGGTGTGGATTTGTTTCGAACTGGTTCAGGGATAGCTGGCTCATCCCAGGCGATACCGTGCTGGGTCAGCAGCTTCTTGAGGCGGGTGTTCTCCTCGTGCAGTCGTTGCAGTTCATCGTGTGCACCGTTTGATAGCATATCAGTGCATTCCTCCATCCGCCTCCCATTTCATACTCGGATTGTCGAAGCCATGACGTGAGTTTGTAGTAGGCCAGCTACTTCTTGTCGGCATGGCGAAGCAGCCAGCGTTGGCCTTTGCTGGTCCACCGATAGCGCTGAGTCGGACTGCGCGGGGAACTGGGTTGTATGGGCTCGATCCGGGTGATCGCTGAGGTCATGCCGTTGGTGAAGGAAAATTTGGGGGTGAAGGCGGACATCATCCGGCTCTGCTTCGTGGCTTCGTGGCTTCGTGTGAGGCATCTGGCTCTACCGCAGCGCGGCTGCACCAGGGATGGTCTCACACGAAGGCACGAAGCCACGAAGGGTTAGGGTTAGGGGAAGTGGGGTGGAGAATTGTTTTGGGTCGGTGTGACAAGCCCAGAACCCGCGTCAGATTGTTGGTCTTCGCCTCGCTGGTCCCAATCGCTCGCATCAAGGCCGGTAGTTGGTCGGTCGACATGGCAAATGGCGGGCCCCTGACCTTGCCGACAGCCGCAGACCATCCCGCAAATAGATGGAAAGACAGGTGCTGCTTGGGTGAACATCATCCGGCCCCCCTTCGTGCCTTCGTGGCTTCGTGTGAGATTCCCGGTGTCTGGCTATGTTCAGGCATTCATGATACCGCAGCGGCTGCGCATGTGGAAGCCGGAGGGTGCGCCAGGGATGGCCTCACACGAAGACACGAAGCCACGAAGGGGGATCGATAGCCTTGCGATGGCCAAGATTCATTCTTTGGGCAGTTCATGGCGGGGAATGACCGTGGTGAACCTGGGGCCGAGTCTCGATTCGCTGGCTGGTATTTCCGGAGGATGAACATCGGACCGGGGGTCTCGCATTGCTGCCGACCTTCAATGTTGACATCTCTACCTCATAAGAGTGGTGTCATTGCAGAGAAGGGCTCGAGGAAAGGAGCGACGCCGTTGAACTTTCAAGTATTCCTTGGAAGTTGCGGTTTGTAACCCTCGAAGTACCGCACGCAACAAGTCGAATCCAATCCTCTCTTGGTCCAGACGAAGTCGCACCGCTTGGTGAGTTCCTGCAGTACCGGCTCGCTGGTCTGAGCCCCGTGCAGGGCCTCCAGCTTTTCCCCAGTCTTGATTTGGGACTCGGGTATGAATGCCCGCGCGTTCTCGGGGAAAATGGTCCGTTCGGTGTCGAAGACTCCAGATCGCAATTGGCTATAACCGTCATTAAGGGCACCTCTCAATAGCGGTTTCAGAAGTAGCTTCGGAGGTTTGTTTCATGATTGGGTTCTCCGTTTGGCGGCGCGCACCTTGTAAAGGCGCTCGGTAAAGCCGCCTTTGCTTTCAAAATCGGCGGCCAACCGTGCCACCTGGTGGTCAAGAAGAGCACAGGCCACGACCAGCAGGGTCAGGACGGCGTTGGCCGACAATTCGGGGTAACGCTCGGTGGACAGAGTGGACTTTGTGGACGGAGTGGACCTTTCTGCATCCTGTCCACACTGTCTACTCTGTCCACTGGGTCCACCTGACTTCGCCGCTTCAATCACCCACCTTGCCACCTCATCGGCGTTCTTGCAGTGCCGGTCGATCAACGCCTGCCGCAGCGGATGTCCCCGCTGCCACTCCGCCAGTCCCCGCTGACGCAAAAAATCTTCATAATCGAGTTTCAGCTCTTCCAGGCTGGCGCGCGCCACCTGGGTGAGGCCGTTCAGGCAGAGCCTGACAACGATAATAAAGGGAAGAAAGGCTCAACACGAAAAACACGAAGGACACGAAGATTCCAATCATTATAAAAAACAATCCCTCATACTTCGTGCCCTTCGTGGTGAAATCAATGCGCTGGCCAGAGGCCGAGCACGCACATCCTTCATGCCTTCATGGAAAAACCGCACTACCCACCCCGGGCACGCCACCAGATTTTACCAGGGTAAAATTGACCTCGCATTTTTACCCGGGTATATTCCTTCCCGAACAAACCTATCAGGGAACAAAACGGGGATGAGTGACGATGATGGAACAACATGAGCCCGCTCAGCAGAATTACACAGCGTTTAAGGGCGATCGCTGCATTGCCTCCGGCACCCTCCTCGAGGTCGCGGAGAAGGTGAAGCGGTTGTTGATGAAAAATCAGGCGTCGGACGCCATCCTGATTTTCGATAACCGCACCGGCAGGCAGGTCGAGGTAGACTTCAGGGGAACCGTGGAAGAGGTCCTGGAGCGGATACTGAAGGCATCTGCGGCAGCAACCGGCGCCCTGTCGCCCACGCGCGGACCGGGCAGACCGCGACTGGGCGTAGTCTCGCGCGAGGTCACGCTCCTGCCGAGGCACTGGGCCTGGCTGAACAGTCAGCCGGGCGGTGCATCCGTGGCTCTGCGCAAGCTCGTCGAGGAGGCGAGGCGCGCCAACAAATCGCTCGATGAGGTCCGCGCCGCGCAGGATGCGGCCTTCCGCTTTATGTCCGCGATCGCGGGCAACCGACCGGGATTCGAGGAAGCAATCAGAGCATTGTTCGCTGCAGACGCAGAACGATTCAATGAAATGCTGACCGCGTGGCCGGAAGACATCCAAAACCACACCCGAAAACTAGCCGCCGCCGCGTTCTCGAAGAACGACTGATCCGACTGATCAATCGTCCGCATGCCAAAGGCCTTGATGCGCGCACGGTCCGCCGTGCGCACATCCTTCATGCCTTCATGGTAAAATCCCAGTGCGCCGGCCGAGGGCGCCCCCTTTCACCTACCCACACGGATTGCAGCCACCTCCAGCAGCCCACTGCGACCCACATGCTCATGATAGCAGCGTGTCTGGCAGAGCCCGCAGCCGACGCAGCGGTCGGCCAGCACCACTGGAGCCAGGAACCCGCTCTCCTCGATCGGGAAGCCGTCCGCATC